>NZ_JACJPU010000063.1:0-24978 GCF_014696235.1 Sphaerospermopsis sp. FACHB-1194
TAACTTGAGTTGTGTTTTGATGGATAAAAGCATTTGCTGATGTCAACACTATACTTTATTATTTAATTCTGACACATTTTGCCTAATTTTTTAGTCAACTTATTCCATGTATACGTCAAATACTTGTAGTTTTGTATGTACTTGTATAGGTTTGTCTAGTAAATTGTCAACTTAGGACAAGCTCACCAAACATGATATTAACGCCAGCTTTTTTTGAGAATAAGGTTGTCAAACCTGAATTATTGATGCTTTATTGTCTTTGTTCATGTTCTTGCTCAAGATAGTAATTTTGTTCTAAGTAAATTTTAGAATAAAAATATACATACGTCAATAACTGCTTGCAAAAATTTAATAATATCTTGTTTTGTTGAAGCTGATTTTCTTTTCAGGAGCTATAGATAATCTATTATCAATCAAAAATTAAATTTATTAACAAAAAGCCCAATAAGACTTTAAATTACTCCACACACCAGCACATATCATCCAATTTCCACCAAAGATTGACATATTTCCATTTTGTCTCGTACAGATCGTAAATTCTCCGCTATACAACTCAAACCATCCGTATTTGTTGGATATTTAAATTCACTTTTTGCTGCCAAATTTGGTGATCTGTGATTGGTGATTGGGAAAAATAAAATTAATTACCCAGTCACCAGTCCCCAATCACCTACATTCCTTCTGCTTCTGCAATTTCTAACATTGTCTTGATCACAGAATCAGGGTTAAGACTGATAGAATCTATACCCAATTCTACCAAGAATCTAGCAAATTCGGGATAATCGCTGGGAGCTTGACCGCAGATACCGATCTTGCGATTATATTCTTTAGCGGTGGCGATCGCTTTAGCAATTGTCCGTTTTACAGCTTCGTTGCGTTCATCAAACAAATGGGCAACTAACTCTGAATCTCGGTCTAATCCTAATGTTAACTGTGTCAAGTCATTAGAACCAATAGAGAAACCGTCAAAGACTTGGCTAAATTCGTCTGCAAGTAGCACGTTACTTGGCAATTCGCACATTACATAAACTTCTAAACCGTTCTCACCACGAACCAAGCCATTTTTCGCCATCTCTGCAAGTACCCGTTGTCCTTCTTCGGGAGTACGACAGAAGGGAACCATGAGAACCATGTTAGTTAAACCCATTTCATCCCGTACCCGTTTCATAGCTTGACATTCCAGGGCGAAACCTTCACGGTAACGAGGATCATAGTAGCGAGAAGCACCACGCCAGCCGATCATCGGGTTTTCTTCTTTGGGTTCAAATTGTCTACCACCTAAGAGGTTAGCATATTCGTTACTCTTGAAATCAGACAACCGAACTATCACAGGTTTGGGATAAAATGCTGCGGCAATTGTACCAATACCTTGCGCCAATTGAGCAATAAAGAATTCAGCTTTATTTTCATATTGGGCGGTTAACTCAGCAATTTTATATTTTGCTAGTTCGTCTTCCAATTCATTAAAGTGCAACAATGCTAAAGGATGTGCCTTAATGTGGTTAGCAATAATAAATTCCATTCTTGCTAAACCCACACCATCATTAGGAATTGCTGTTAAACCTAAAGCCTCCTCTGGGTTGCCCACATTCATCATAATTTTAGTGCGGGTACGAGGCAAATCATCTAAAGGTAATTCTTGAATTTCAAAGTTTAACAGACCTGCATAAACTCTGCCTGTTTCACCTTCAGCACAACTAACAGTTATTTCCTGTCCTGTCTTCAAAACTGTGGTCGCATTTCCGCAACCAACTATGGCTGGAATACCCATTTCTCTGGCGATAATTGCGGCGTGACAGTTACAAACAACTACAGGAGTATATTTGTCCGTGAAAACTAGATAATTATGATGATCGGCAACAGTAATATTATAAACTTCAGCGTCTACTGCATCTGCAACTTTAACAACTCGTTGCATTCGTAGATCACCTTGTAAAAGGTCTGCAAACTCACTCATTTCACCCAGTTGTTTATCGGAAATAAGTAAGTTTTTATCTCTTCTCAATTTGATTTGACTTGTTACATTGTCACTAAATAATTGATTAGCGGCAAAAAATCTAGTTTGAATACTTCGTGGAGTAGTGTCTCCTTTAACTCGTTGGGTATATTGTAAAATTTGCTCTAATTTTTCTACAATTTGGACATTGTAGATATTACGGTTTTTAGTAACTTGAGGAACAGTATTGATTTTCAAACAAGCAATAATCACAGCTTGTAGTAAGTTCTCCTCAGAAATATAGATGTTGATGCGGTTGTTAGCATAGCAACCATCACCATCAATTACACCTCCTAAAAATTGATAGGAAACTTCTGGAGTATTCTCTAAAAGAATTTGAGTAATCTGTTGTTCTTTTTCTTTTAAGTCATAGGCGATCGCCTGAGAATAAACACGATAAGCTGTATCTTGGCCTGTTACCTGTTTTCCTCGGATGTAACCTGAAGATACTGCTTTCTCACAAGTCGCAAAAGATTTACCATAAACAGCATTCATTTTTTCATTCATAGTAGCTATGAATGCTTGTTTTTCTGGTACAGATTTTTGGATAAACTGGACTTCTCCATGAGTTCGACTGGTGTAAATTGAACCGTCTGTAATAATTCCTCCCAAAAGATAAGCTAAATCTGCTGCTTGATCTTTGCTATTACCTAATGTGGGAATATTCTCAGATACAAGCACCATTTCTTGATTATTTAACATTTCTTGAATCTCAGTTTTGGTATATTCACCATTCCTAAGATTGACCATTTTATGATCAGGAGTTAACCGTAGGAAATTATCTCTAACTTTCCCAGTTTGAGATACACTCACACCAATTATTTGAGATGTCCGTTTCATTGCATCTATAATTGGTTTCCATTCCATCTGATGGGTTTTAGTGTTCAGGGCTAAAGTTGATAATCCTTGATATCCTTGTTCATAAATTTGTTGAATGGTCATAAAACCTTGATTTGTGAGAATTTTCGTTTCTCCATCAAAACAAGTTCTACCACCGGAGTTAGTGACAATAGCACTAGCTTTTTTCATAATCGGTTCCCAGTCCGGGTCTGTGCGGTTGGTGACTAACACTTCTCCGGCTTGGAATTGGTTAATTTGGTGAACATCGAGAATGACTCTAGCTTTACCTTGACCAATCATTTCGCCAACGCTACGACCTGTTAACAGAACATCACCTTTTTCTTTGAGAACATAAGTTCTGAGAACAGTTTTCGATTTTTGTGATTGGACTGTTTCTGGTCTAGCTTGGACGATAAATAATTCTCCAGTAATCCCATCTTTTGCCCATTCAATGTCCATTGGAGTAAACATACCCCGGACTTGGGAATAATGGTCTTCAATAATGCAAGCCCAGTTTGCTAATTGTAAAATCTCATCATTATTTAAAGCAAATTGGTTTCTTTCTGCTTCAGGAACGGCAACATTTTTGGTTAATTTTGTTCCACCTAAATCATAAACCATTTGAATTTCTTTTGTTCCCAAACGTTTTTGCAGAATGGGTTTAAATCCTTGTTTCAAGGTAGGTTTAAATACTAAATATTCATCGGGGTTAACAGCACCTTGAACCACGTTTTCACCTAAACCATAGGCGGCGGTAATTAAAGCTGCATCTTTAAAGCCAGTTTCTGTGTCAATGGAGAACATCACACCAGAACAAGCCATGTCAGAACGTACCATTTTTTGCACACCTACTGACAGTGCAACTTCAAAATGATCGAAACCTTTGAGTTGACGGTAGGAAATTGCACGATCTGTAAAAATGGACGCAAAGCATTTATGACAAGATTCTAATACGCTTTTAAGTCCGTGAACGTTGAGGTAAGTTTCTTGTTGACCAGCAAAACTGGCATCCGGTAAGTCTTCTGCGGTAGCACTGGAACGCACTGCAACGTCGGTGTCTTCACCGTATTCTTGACATAAAGCTTGATAGGAACGGGTGATCGCTTCTTGCAAGTCTATCGGAAATGGCGTTTCTAACATTAGCGACCGGGCTTGCTTACCACATTGTCGCAAATTGTCAACATCTTCTACATCTAAAGTTGCAAAAATCTTTCTTAATCTGGTTTCTAAACCTGCGGCTTTGATGAAATATCTATAAGCATAAGCTGTGGTAGCAAAACCTGTAGGAACTTTCACTCCTTTAGGTTGCAACTGCTGAATCATTTCTCCCAAGGATGCGTTTTTGCCACCGACAAAGGGTATATCTGCAATACCAACGGTATTAAAAGGCAGGACTAAAGCCTCTTCTTTGTTAAATTGGCTGCTTTGTTGATTGGGTCGCATTTGCACCATGATCTTGAGTCCTTTAAAACTTACAAATTTTTTTGATTTTGATGCAGAAGCTTTTACTAACTTTTACTAAGTTGTTCTGCTTTTCGCTTCCATAATTATTTTTATATAAATAAAATCTGAGGAACTTGTGAAGATAAAAATTTAACGAAATGTGAAGTAAATATTGTCAATTTGTTTCGCAATATTACGATATATTTTGATAATTAATTAAATGAACCTCACAATTTCCTCACATTTTTCAAATATTTTATATATCAAATTTATATATCAAAACGTAAAAAAATGGTTCTTCAGTACATAGTATGCAAAATCAATCTCAAAAAACTGCAGAAGGCTTAATATACATAAGACATAAGCTACAAATATTGGATATTATTACAAAAATTGCCTCTTTACCCTGATCCTTCCTGTTCCCTATCCCCTATCAGTTTAGCATACTAAGTACGGTAGAGCCAAAAAAATTAGCTTAACATTTTCAACCCTTAAAGCCATTGACTGATCAAGTTTTTCTAACTTTTTTGAATTTATTGATTATAAATCATATTTTTGATTTTATCTACATCTGCCATCATCACAACTACCCCTTCTATTTTTTTGTCGATGAGGGGGTTGAGAGCAACATAACATTGGATTTGTTTGCCTCGGCGATTTGTAGCGGCTAAAATCATTTCTTGGAAATCTATTTTACCAGATAGGATATCACGAATAGGTGATCGCAACTCTTCCACAGGTAAACTAATATCTAAACTAAATAGAGATTTATGGATCACTTCATCATTGCGTAATCCCCATAAATCTTCTACAAAATTATTCCAAATTAAAATGTTAAAGTTTGGGTCAATGACAACCATTCCTGTTTGCAGGCTTTTAAGAATGGATGTAATAAAAACATTGGTGCGGTTCAGTTCTAAAGTGCGATCGCTTAACTCATAATTAATTGTTTGTAATTCTTCATTTGCAGATTGCAATTCTTCATTCATTGTTTCCAATTCTTGATTACTAGACTGGAGTTCTTCGTTAGTTGTTTCTAATTCTTCATTAGTAGATTGTAGTTCCTCGTTGGTAGTTTCTAATTCTTCATTAGTAGATTGTAGTTCCTCGTTGGTAGTTTCTAAATCTTGTCGAGAACGTTGCAATGCTTCTTGCAATTGGACATAACGGGTGACATCATTAAAACTTATGCTCACACCTAGTAAGCTGAGATTATCGTCTTGTAAAGGTGTGATCCGCACATCCAAGTATTGCTTTTCTGAATTTGATAAATAGCGTTCTACATTTGTAAGATTGATGGGACGATGTTCTTTGTATGCTCTTTCTATTAGCGATCGCAATTCTATTGGTCGATAGGAAATTTCCAACTCGTGAAAAGGACGATCTAAATCTCTCATTGATAAACCAAACAAACTGCGAGCTTGCTCATTGATAATCACTAATAAACCATTGATATCAATGACTATCTCCGCTACTGGGGTTGCATCAAAAGCCAACTCCTGCAAGCGAATGTGTTTAGATAAACGACGATTAGATTCATCATCTGCTGAATTTGCCATAACTAATAGGCGATCGCGTAAATTTGTTGATGATAACTTAGTAAATATTCTATTTTTTAAGTCTACAGGCATAAACAAATTAGAATACATCAGCAGCATCTCGGCTTTACCTAAAAACAAATAGCCAGTATCATTCAGGGCAAAATGAAACCTCGCCATTATTCGCCCCTGCACCTCAGAATTGAAATACATCAATGTGTTACGACACACCAACAAATCTAACCGGGAAATCGGCGCATCCAAAAATAAATTATGACGACCAAAAATTACACACCGACGCAAGTCTTGACGAAATATATAATTATTCCCTGCTAAATCAAAATATTTATCCAGTAGTTCCGTTGGTACTTTATCAATATCTTTCTCTGAATATACAGACTGACGTGCCTGATTGAGAGCTTCTTCATCAATATCTGTAGCGTAAATTTTGACTCGATGACGAAACTCTTCGACTCCTAATGCTTCAGTAAACAGTATTGCTATAGTATAAGCTTCTGCTCCCGATGCACAACCAGCAGACCAAATGCGAATCTGTTCACTATTTTTTTTGCCTTTAATAATATTAGGTATGATTTGCTTTTCTAAATATTCCCAAGCAGCAACATCCCGAAAAAAGTCGGTAACATTAATCAAAATGGTATTGAACAAATAATTAAATTCTTCTGGGTGAACTTCTAGATAATCTATATAATCACTAAAATGTTCTATACTTAAGGTTTGTAGCCTCTTAGTAACTCTACGTACCAAAGTTGAACGTTTATAGCCAGTAAAATCAAAACCCCGATTTTGTCTGATATAAGTAAGTAAATTTTCAAAGTTTTCAGGTATTTCTAGGAAAGTCATAGGGTCAAAAATGGATAATCAGGTCTCAAGATAATAGACATAGACATAGACATAGTTTGTTGAGTATGCTTAATAACTTTTCACGCATCCTCTCAATATAAATCACATTTTATTTATAAAAAAACCTTATATCTCTAATATATTTAAATTCTATGTATAAAACTGCAACTATAAATTTAGTGATAAAATATCATAAAAATGATCTAGCATTTACCAAGTTAGTGAGGTACAGAGTTTTTTATCTTAGGGAATTGGGAATTGGGAATTGGGAATTGGGAATTGGGAATTGGGAATTGGGAATTGGGAATTGGGAATTGGTAACAGTAAATAAATTATGGTGTACCTCATGAGACTGGGAAACGCTATATAGTCTTATCGCTTAATTTGCCTGGACTTATAAAAACAGGACTGGAATATTCAAGAATGTTAATCATAAGCTAAAATTTAACCAATAGTCATGAAAAAAGTCAAGTAGACAAAATAAATATCTTCCCAAAGACATACGAAGTTAAAACTCATACAGTGCTTTTTATTCATCTTCAATTTCTAATATTCTCTTAGCTTCTAAAAGCATAAGCTTATGCTCTTCACTAACAGTAGGATATTGTAAATTTAATTCTTTTAATTTAGTGCAGATAATATCCGACACAACCAACCTGGTAAACCACTTGCGATCGGCAGGTATAATATACCAGGGTGCATATTCTGTACTGGTGTGGTTAAAAACGTCTTCATAAGCCATCATGTAATCATCCCAAAAACCACGTTCCCGCACATCACTAGGGGAAAATTTCCAATGCTTTTCTGGTGATTCAATTCTATCTAAAAAGCGTTTTTTCTGTTCTGCTTTTGAGACATTGAGAAAAAATTTCATAACAACAATTCCATTATTCACCAAATATTTTTCAAAATTATTAATTTCCTCAAACCGCTGCTGCCAGATTTGATTACCATGCGGAATATAATGCAGTTGTTGTTTTTCTAAAAGTTCTGGATGGACGCGCACCACCAACAATTCTTCATAATAAGAACGGTTGAATATACCAATTCTTCCCCGTTCGGGTAAAGCTTTCATTGAACGCCACAAATAATCATGATCTAATTCTTCATCACTAGGTTCTTGAAAGCTAAAAACCTGACATCCTTGAGGATTCACCCCAGACATCACGTGTTTAATAGTGCTATCTTTACCAGCAGCATCCATCGCTTGCAAGATAATCAGCAAAGCATAAGTATTTTGAGCATAGAGAATATTTTGATAATTCGCTAATTCTTTGATACCAGCTTTTAATTTTCTTTTCGCCTCAGCTTTTTCATGATATTCAGCTTTATAACTGGGGTCATAATCATCTTTTAAGGAAATTTTAGCCCCTGGAGAAACAATAAACGGATCATGATTCATCTGTAAAAAGCACCTGATTAGAAATGATTTAGAGATTTTGTTGGTAATAGGTGACTGGGGACAGTGAAGAAGCAAGGGAGCAGGGAGCAGGGGGAGGTTAATAACCCAATTACCAATTACCAATTACCAATTACCAATTACCAATTACCAATTACCAATTACCCATTATCTGATTGTAACTTTTCCAGTCGTGCTAAAACTTCCTGACTGTGAATAGTGGGATTGACTTTGACAAAAGTTTCCCGCAAAATACCCTGGGGATCGATGATAAAACTATGACGCATGGATACATAGCCAATCCAAGAACCATAAGCTTTACTCACTGCACCATCAGTATCCGCCAAAAGGGGGAATTTTAAACCCTCAGAATCACAAAATTCGGCGTGGGAATCAATATCATCCGCACTGACACCAATAATCTGAGTATTTTTTTCTAGATATTTGGGTAAGTCTTGTTGAAAACGCCGCGCTTCAATTGTACAGCCAGAGGTGAAATCTTTGGGATAAAAATATAAAACTACCCACTGACCACGTAAGTCAGAAAGGGAAATTTTACCATCTCCTGTATTGGTGGGTAAAGTGAAATTAGGCGCGGGTTGGTTGATTGCAGGTAGTTTACCACCCAAAGCAGCAGCAGTGGGGGTAAAGTTCAGCCAACTAATGAAGGATAAACAACCAGCCAATAAAATGGTAATAAAATTGCGTCGTGAAATCATTGTTGCAAACCAGAATCATAACTTAACATAAGTTAACATTCTTTCGAGTTCCCGGACTGCTTGAAGAAGTCGGGGATCTTAGGGACTTCCAAGAAATAAATTATCCAATCTTATGGGAGATTATCCAATCTTGTGGGATGGGCTTCTAGTCCGTCCGGGTTTAAGGGCAGGCTGTCCGGCCTACCCCACAAGAATTAATTGTATATTTTTTTTATCTGGAAGTCCCTTATCTCAGCGGATTTTCTGTACTTTCAATATATTGACTATCCATGAGGAAAGTACCTCTAGCAAAACGTACACCCCAATATCCTCCAGGACGGCGGTCAATAACTATACCTTCTTCACCGACGCTAATCACATCAGGAGGACGTAACATGGGCATGGGGTCAGCAGTTTTAATGTATGGTGGTAATGTGACGACACGGACTTTACCGCCAATAGGAAATTCTGGAGACATTTTAAGAACATTAGCAGTTGTAAATTAATTTATTGTAAATGCAAATAGGAATACCTTGTTTGTTTATGCGTGGTGGAACATCACGGGGACCCTATTTTATCAAACAGGATCTACCCAGTGATGAAATATCAAGAAACAATGTTCTCTTGGCGGTGATGGGTTCGCCAGATGAACGACAAATTAACGGTATTGGTGGTGGTACAACTCTTACCAGTAAAGTAGCAATCCTATCGCCATCTCAACATCTATGGGCAGATGTAGATTACTTATTTGCCCAGGTCAACGTACTTCAGCCAAAAGTTGATTTTGCACCCTCCTGTGGTAATATTCTGGCAGGTGTTGGACCAGCTGCAATAGAAAGAAATTTGGTTGCAGCTGTAGATGGCAAAACTACAGTTAAGATTCATGCCGTTAACACAGGTTCACTCATTGAAGCTGTGGTGTGTACACCCGGTGGTCAGGTAACTTACGAAGGTAATACAGTCATTGATGGTGTACCTGGTTCAGCAGCACCGATTTTACTCAACTTCATGAAAATTGTTGGTTCTAAGACGGGTAAACTTCTACCCACTGGTTATACAAGTGAAGAAATTGAAGGAGTACAAGTCACCTGTATTGATGTTGCCGTACCAATGGCGATCGCACAAGCTCAAGCTTTTGGTAAAACAGGTTATGAAACTAAGACAGAATTGGATGCTGATACTGCTTTTTTGCAGAAGATCGAGGTAATTCGTCGTTTGGCAGGTGAAAGAATGGGATTAGGTAATGTTGCCAACAGTGTAATTCCCAAATTCGCCATTATTGCCCCACCACGTCAGGGAGGTAGTATTACTTCCCGCTACTTTGTTCCAGATACTTGTCATGCTGCTCATGCTGTCACTGGTGCTATATGCGTGGCCTCCTCCACTTTACTGCCAGGTTCTGTTGCTGATGGTATTGCCAAAGTGACAGACTCCCAGCAGCAAAATATCATTATTGAGCATCCTTCGGGAAAACTAGAAATTTCCTTAGTTATTCATCAGGAAGGATCAGAAATAGTCATTGAGCGTGCAGGGGTGATCCGAACAGCCCGGTTATTATTTTCTGGTAATGTTTATGTTTCTTCTCATCTATGGACTTAGGGACTTTCAACTCAAAAAAATACTGAAAACCTTATTTCCTGTTTCCTGCTCCTTCCTCTACCCTGCCCACACAAATAAATTTAGAAATCAAACCGGACTACTATATGTCAGATTCAGAGACAAAACTTCAGCATGAAATGAAACGAGAATTAGGTTGGTTTGATACTACCATTATTGGACTAGCCTCAGTTATCGGTGTAGGTATTTTTGTTAGTCTTGGTATAGCTGCTGGACTATCTGGTTTGGCTGTAATTTTTGCATTAATTTTAGCTGGATTATTATCAGCTTGTAATAGTTTGAATCTGGCTCAACTAGCAGCAAATCATCCCGTTAGTGGAGGAATTTATGAATATGGTTATAAATATCTCAACCATTGGCTAGGATTTACTGGTGGCTGGATTTATCTGTTAGGTAAAACTGCTGTTGCAGCCACGGCGGCTCTTGGTTTTGCTGGCTATTTCCTTAATGCCTTAGGACTATTTGACAAAGGGTTAATTGTACCTGTTGCTGAAGTTGCTGTTGTCATACTTACCTTAGTTGTGCTTGGAGGGATGAAGCGTTCTAAGATAGCGACAACAATAACAGTTTTTATCACCATTTTCTCCCTGTTTTTCTTAATAGTTACTGGGTTATTTGTTCATGCTAGTACAGGATTTGAATATTTAACTTTTATTCCAGAAAATTCAGGTAATTTGCTCCAACATTTGCTAGAATCTACTGCTTTAATGTTTGTTGCTTATAATGGTGCTGCTCGTATTGCTATGGTTGCTGAAGAAATCAAAGAACCACGTAAAAACATCCCTAAAGCAATTTTATTGACAATTTTCATTACTCTAGTCCTGTATGTAGGAGTAGCAATAGTTAGTTTAGGTTCTATTGGTGCAGATGCTTTAAGTGATACAACAGCACAAACAGCTTCTTTAGAAAGAGTAGCTTTAAGTTTTGGTATTCCAGGCGCATCTAAGATATTAGCAATTGGGGCTACTACTGCTATGCTTAGTGTCCTCCTCAGTATTATTCTGGGATTATCTCGCCTACTATTAGCAATGGGAAGACGGGGAGATATGCCCAACTTTATGGCCAAGTTAAATAGTTCTGAGACTACACCTTATTGGGCAGTATATTTTATCTGTGCCGTGATTATGCTTTTGGTTTTAACAGGTAATGTGAAAACTACTTGGTCTTTTGGTGCTTTTGGTGGTTTATACCGTTGTGTTATTGTTAGTTTAGCAGCCTTAAAATTAAGTGATGAAGAACGATTGTATCCTAAATGGTTAAGCTGGATAGCTTTGTTATCCTGTCTGTTTTTAGCTTTTTGGATAGAGTGGCAGATATGGTTAATCAGTTTTGGTTTAATTGGTATGGGTTTAATATGGCATTTTGCTATCCATAAAATTAAGCTATCTGAAACTATAAATAAACCTATTCCATAGCCTGATGTTATAGCAGGAAATAGGGAATAGGGAACAGAGTTGAATACAGGATTGAGAATGAATTAGATTTTTCGAGTTAGTTATTCTTGATAATTGGTAAAAAATGTACTGGCGATAAGTTTTCCCCAGACATAACCACATATATCTCCCCATAATAAATGACATTCGTCAACCATAAATATTACTAGCTC
This sequence comes from Sphaerospermopsis sp. FACHB-1194, assembly GCF_014696235.1. Taxonomy (NCBI): domain Bacteria; kingdom Bacillati; phylum Cyanobacteriota; class Cyanophyceae; order Nostocales; family Aphanizomenonaceae; genus Sphaerospermopsis; species Sphaerospermopsis sp. FACHB-1194. Next base: position 12,002 of record NZ_JACJPU010000063.1, read on the forward strand.
TCCTGCCTCTATTTCCGCTCTTCGCGTCTCCAACAACTCACAAATCTCTTTTTTTTTGAGTCCACTAATTCTTGGTTATATTTTGGATTATTTGCCTGTGTTTTCTTCCAGCTAATATTAGCAGCATCAAATATCTCGTAGTAACTTTGTTTTGAGGCGAATGTCACTCCATATTTTGAGGCTATATGATACTCTAATTCATTCAATGTCCATTTTTCTTTAGTTTGCAACCATTCCATTACCTCGGCACGTTGAATCTTAGAAAAAAATCCTTTACTTCCTTTGTACTTGAGTTTTAAACCATCAATTCCCTTTTGAAAAAACGCTTTCTTGTAGGTACTAATAAACCCAGATGAGACATCTAATATTGGCATTATCTCCTCATGTTTATATCCACGTAGCAACATTTTTACTGCTGTAGCTCGCTTAATCTCACGTGGCTCTTGACTATTTTTGATAAAATCCTCTAATAATTGTATCCACATTTGTAGCCCACACCCCAGTTCTCAAATTTACTTTTTTCCTATTTCCGTATTTTCTCACAAACTGCTCAGGATTGCTATAGGGCTTTTTTTATGCAAATAATTTTAGACATTCCTGCCTTAAAATTCCTTTTGTTACCTTGATATTTCTAAATGATTTAGCGATAACTTCTTCACAAGATATATTAATTTGTCCTTGATTTATAGCAATTAAATCTGCAATTGAAGCACCATAAATAATTTCTGATATCCCCGTCCATACACAAGCACTAGCGCACATGGGACAAGGTTCACCTGTGGTATATATAGAATAACCATCTAAAGCCGGATTTTTCAGTTTAGCGGTTAAATTACGAATAACATTAATTTCCGCATGGGCTGATGGATCACTGTCTCTACTGACAGTATTATAAGCTACTGCAACTACTTGATTATCTTTAACTATCACCGCACCATAGGGCGCATCTCCTTTTTTTGCTTCTTCTATGGCCAGACTCATAAAATATTCTTGGGATTCTTGGTTCATCTTTACAGGAAATTTAAATAGGATTATTCTTTATAATAGCACATTTTTGGCGTTTTTCTTATAAATTAGTTATTTTTTTGATGATATTATGATAATAAATCGAGCTAAAATAGAATTTTACTTAACAGACTTAGAAACTCCAATTGGGAAAGCAATTAATTTAACAATTGCGTCTTTAGTTTTATTATCATCGGGAATTTTCGTAGCGGAAACTTATAATATTTCTCGTGATGCTCGTTTAGAAGTAAGAGCATTAGATACTTGCATATTAATAATCTTTACCATAGAGTATGCACTACGTTTATGGAGTTCAGAAAATAAACTTAAATATATTTTTAGTTTTTATTCAATTATTGATTTAATGGCTATTTTACCATCTTTAATTGGTTTTGTAGATATTAGATTTATCCGCTTATTGCGATGGTTCCGCATTTTGCGCTTACTGAGGTTTATAGATAGTAAATTTTTATTTGGTACTATTAGCAACGAAGATGGCGTAATTTTTACGCGGATATTATTTACTTTATTTGCCATCATCTTTGTATATTCAGGCTTAATTTATCAAGTTGAGCATCCAGTTAACCCACAAAACTTTGGCACTTTTTTAGATGCCTTTTATTTTTCAGTTGTAACAATGACAACGGTAGGATTTGGAGATTTAACACCCATTTCTGAATTAGGACGTTTGCTCACAGTATTGATGATTTTAACAGGAGTTGCTTTGATTCCCTGGCAGGTAGGTGATTTAATTAAACGGTTGGTGAAAACCGCGAATCAGGTAGAAAATGTTTGTTCTAGTTGCGGTTTAGGTTTTCATGATGCAGATGCAGAATATTGTAAAAGATGCGGTACTAAGTTGCCTGTAAAATCACTCCAGCCCTAAAAGGATGTTTGTAAAGTCATGAAAGATACCCGCAAAAACCATAATAATCTAGATAGGGTATGAATATATCTGTAATAATTAAAAGATTTTATATCTACTTGGAGAAGTAAAACTACCAAATCTGATTTCTATCCCTAGATTTATGAATTACCGAGCAAGAATGCTTATAGTTGGGTTGTTAGGTGATGATTCACCTAATTTCGTAAGTGAGGCTAACAATCATGTCAAATCAAATAAATGCTGCCAATTTATTTGTTGTTTTATCTGATGAAGCACAAGAATTTATCACTGGAGGGGCTGACTTTGAATTAGCTGGCAGTAACTTCGCTAATAGATTAGCAAACTTGCAAGGTACTACAGCTTCTGGACCTAATGGTAGCACAGGTGACTCCATCGGTACAAGTTCTGCTGTGAACACCGCAGCCCAAGACTTTTTAGGATTAGGTGCGCCCATAGTTCCTCAAGTTGCAGCGTTGGGTGCAGCACCCGTTATCAATGGACAAGCCGCACCTACACCCGGTATTGGCGGTCCTGGCGGTCCTGGTGGTCCAATCGGTGGCGGTGGTCTTTTCGGTACTGCTGGCGGTCCTTTTGGCTAAATCTCCCCACCCTGTTAACCACTTACTCCCATAGATGGTCAAAAAAATCAGCTTTCACAACACTAGATCGCTTCGCCTATTTAGGTGATCAAAGAAGCAAATGCCTTGCTTCTTCTTGATGCCTCTAGCCAAAATCTGCAACTGTGATTCGCAGTAACTAACTAATTATTGCAGAAGTAACATTATTCAGTATTATGTCGGTCACATCAAGCTGTACCTCTATTTATGCGGTACTGCTGGTACTGACTAAATATTAGCGTTCTGGGTTTTTTATCCTTGGGAGTCAGTAAATAGCGGATTCTAGAGCGTCGATTCAGTAATGCTAGGTAATCTGTTTTTACCTTGTAGGGGCGAAGCATTCGGACAGAATATCAATGGTTTTAATATCAATGGTTTTAGCGATAGGTTATCACCCGAATGCTTCGCCCTGACGATTAATGAATCGGTGTTCTAGCAGCGATTATGTTTGCTTTCTTTTTGCCCAAAAGTAAACAGTAAGAAATCAGTTCATGCTCTGGAATCCTTTGTTGAAAAATTACGTAAGTGAGGCTAAAAATCATGTCCCATCAAATTATCTCGTCTGAATTGTTTGTTGTTTTATCTGATGAAGTACAAGAGTTTGTCACTGGAGGGGCTGACTTTGAGTTAGCTGGCAGTAACTTCGCTAATAGATTAGCAAACTTGCAAGGTACTACAGCTTCTGGTCCTAATGGTAGCACTGGTAGCTCCATCGGTACAAGTTCTGCTGTCAACACCGCAGCCCAAGACTTCTTGGGATTGGGTGCGCCCATAGTTCCTCAAGTTGCAGCCTTGGGTGCAGCACCCATTCTCAACGGACAAGGCTCACCTCTTGCCGGTCCTGAAGGTCTTGGTGGTCCCGGTGGTCCTGGTGGTCCTGGTGGTCTTGGTGGCTAAGGCGGTTTCTGTGATTTGCTGAACAACTGTCAATACTGTTCGGTTAAGAGTTTTTGTAGATTGGCGTAGGCAGTCGCAACCCAACAAAAGCCTGTAAATGTTCGGTTTCCTAACGTCAAACGCCATTCGCCACAAGCCGGGAAACCCGTCCAAGGCGATGGCTCCCCAACCTACATAATTCTATTTTTTGGGCTTAACCGAAAAGTATTGGCTTGGGGGTGATCAAATAACCAAATTCTTGATTATTTTTAATCCCCCTACTCAAAAATCTGCATAGGAATTTGAATTGTTTTATTTTGGATATTTACGTAACTTAGGCTAATAATCATGTCATGTCCAATAGACATCTCCAGAAAAGAAATTATGGAACCTATTTATGGGGGCAGGTCGAAGCTTATGGGATATCTAGATGTCTGATTTTTCCGTTAAATTATCGCCCATAAGCTTCGCCCCTACAACTTATGACAAATTAATACATTCTATTTTGGAGAGGTCCAATGATGAAATTCAAATGGTTTATTGAGTTATCTGATCAGGAACAAGAATTTTTAACTGGTGGTAGTCAACCTCAGATTAGCAATAACAATTTTTCTCAAAGAGCCGAAAATACCACAGAGAATAACAGCAATACTCCACTAGGTAAAGTTTCTCGAACTAATACTGATTTTGCTGATGTCAATAGTGGCGCACAATCTATATTGTCATCTAATGAACCTGAAGTTTCTCCTTTTGGATCTGTTAATAATCTATTCCCCAACAACCCTAGATCATTCAATAATCCTCTGGGAACTCTAGGGATGTTTTAATGGATTTCCAAAAAGGTGAACAATAAAGGTGAACAATTATGTTACAAGATATCATGAAATCAGATTCATTAGTGAAGTTATCTTCAAAGCAACAAGAACTTTTGTTAGGTGGTCAAGGTCAACCTTTCAATGATCAATTTATTCAACCTCTTGCAGTTATACGAGGTCAACCAATTACTGCGCTGGGTCAAACTTTAAATGATGGTTCAAGCACTGTGTTGGGCAATAATACTTTACAAGGTTCAACTACTTCCGGTCTTTTTGGCAGTGTTGGAAACTCTACTGCACAGGGTAAAGGTGGTGCTACTGGCGCAGAAGATATTATGATTTTGCCACCATTCTCTGCTGCAAGTCAAACACTATAATTTTAGGGAACAGGGAATAGGAAATAAATTGGTGTTTAATTAACTAAACTGGGAAATGTTATATTTATTTCCTAGTCAAAAATCTCAACTTAGCTCACAACGGGCTAGTTTTTAATTCCCATACTTTAGGTAAAAAATTTCTTAGGGCAAAGCTACACAATAAAATTCTCTATAAAATTCATTTTTATTGGCTAAATCAGTAATTTAAAGCAATTTAAAGCGCAATTTACAATCATGTTTTGGGAATTTTGTGTTTTTCAGTAGGAAGGGGGGAGAGGAGATTCTTACTACTCGCTCAACGTAAGTGAGGTCTTTGAGGGAGTTTGAGCGTTCTCCTCGGTTGTTTTCTCAGCGTTGCCCACGTCAGAGATGTCAAGAAAAGTTTTTGCTATGGTCAGCTTTTTCTTTTCTTATCCCCCACTAATGATTATAGAGGATTCTTCACCATGATGTTTACTATTGTGAGCGACATATTTTATTTTTTTCATTCTGGTTCTGTTGAGTTGAGTCAACCTTTATGATGAGCCAGTATTTGGCAGTGTTGATACTTTAGGTATAACTTATATTCACCAAATATTCACCAAAAGATAGAGGTAAAGATACATTTTTTGATCACAATTCAGGAGTCAGGAATCAGAAAGTTTGAGAAATTGATTAATTATCAAATAAGTATTTCTGGCATAAGTCTGAAAAAGCTGATTACTGATGGCTGATAGTTGAATGCTTACACGGGTTTTCCAATCAATTTATGTGGAGTTATCTGAGCGGCTGAGATATCAAATGTAATATGAGATAATCCTGATTTTTGTTGATGTTTCAATCAAAAAGGTGGAACGTTGTGGATTCTTTACACCGCCATGAAAACTATGTTTGGAATGGGTCTGGTGATCCAGGTTCTGAACATCTGCAACCAGTTGAAATTAATGAGTTTCTGCCCCAAATTCACAAATGGACTAGCATTGGTGTGGGGGTAATGTTGACTATCTTTGTGGTAGGTGTAGGTTTAACTACTGTACTTGCTTATAAAGTGACGGTGAAAGTTCCAGGAACTATTAGACCTGTAGGGGAACTCAGGTTAGTTGAATCGGCTATTTCTGGCCAGGTGCAGAAGATTTTAGTCAAAGATAATCAGGTAGTTAATCAGGGAGATGCGATCGCTTATGTTGATGATTCCAATTTACAAACCCAAAAAAGCCAACTAGAAAGCAGTATTCAACAAGGTCAATTACAACTTGTACAAATTGATGCTCAAATAGGTGAAATCAATAATCAAATTTTGGCACAGACAAATTTAATCAATCGTACAATTATCGCATCAGAAGCTGAATTAGATGGTACTCAACGTAACTTTGAAGACCAACAAATTAAAGCTAATGCAGAAATGGCACAAGCAGAATTAGCTGTGAGATTTGCCAAATCACAGCTCGACCGCTTACAACAAGAAGGAGTTTTAAAAACCACAATCGAAGAAGCACAAACAGCTTTCAATCTTGCCAAGTTGCAGAGAGATAGATTACAGGCGATCGCTGATTCTGGTGCAATTTCTCGCAATATTTTGGAAGAAAAACAACAAGCTGTTAAATCTGCTAGAGCTAAATTAGAACAAGCTAAAAACGACGCTAAAACTCTTTTGGAGGAAAAAGTACAGGCATTTAAAGTTGCTCAAACAAATCTAGCGAAAGCGAGAACAGCTATCAATCCTAATAATTCTGCTGTCATTATTGCCTCTGAAAGAATTAAACAAGAACAAGCTAGGGGAGAAGCAAATTTAGCAGCTTTAAAAAAAGAACTTCAGACTCTATTACAACAACGTTTGGAAATTCAAAAACAACTAATTCGCACTCGTCAAGACCTGCTACAAACAGAAATTGATTTGAAAAAAAGAGTGATTCGCGCACCTATTACTGGCACATTATTACAATTAAAAATTCGTAACCCTGGACAGGTAGTACAACCCAGTGAAGCTGTTGCTCAAATTGCCCCTCTCAATGCTCCTTTACAAATCAAAACCTATGTACCTACTCAAGAAATTAACAAAGTAGAACCAGGTCAAAAAGTCCAAATGCAAGTTTCTGCTTGTCCTTATCCAGATTATGGTACTCTCAAAGGCATTGTCAAAAACGTTGCTCCAGATATTTTACCAGTTTCACCAACAAACCAAACTCAAAATTATACATCTACAAATTCCCTGGTTAATGGTTATGAAGTCACTATTGAACCAGAAACATTATATGTAGGTAGAGGTGAACGTAAATGTTATTTACAACCGGGAATGCAAGGTCGCACTGATATTATTACCCGTGAAGAAACTGTGATACAATTTATTCTCAGAAAAGCCAGATTAATTACTGATTTGTAATAGGTAATAGGTAATAGGTAATGGGTAATTGGTAATTGGTGATTGGGAAAATACAAATAATTTCCCCCTACCTCCCCATACTCCTGAACTACTAAACTCCTGAACTACTGAACTACTCTATTATGTTTAATTTATTTCAACCTCAAAGAAAATACCAATGTATTTTACAAGCAAGCGAAGAAGATTGTGGAGCAGCTTGTCTAGCTTCCATTTGCAAATATTACGGACGTTTCTTAACCATAAATAAAAGTCGAGAAGCCGTAGGAACAGGACAACTAGGCACTACTTTATTAGGTTTAAAACGTGGATCTGATAATTTAGGATTTAATGCGAGAGCCGTTAAAGCCTCACCAGAAATTGTAGATAGAATCAACGAAATCCAACTACCAGCAATTATTCATTGGCGTGGTTATCACTGGGTTATTTTATATGGCAAAAAGGGTAAAAAATATGTAATTGCTGATCCGTCTGTAGGTATTCGCTATATTAAACGCGAAGAATTATTAGCAGCTTGGAATGGAGTCATGCTCTTATTAGAGCCAGATCCAGAGCGTTTTTCTCAACAACCCCAAGAAAAACCCCACGGTGGTTTTTTACGCTTTTTTATGCGGATTCTGCCCTATCGAGGACTGCTGACTCAAGTTTTAATTATTAATATTATCCTGGGTATATTAGCCCTGGGAACTCCTATTTTAATTCAATTACTTACTGATGATGTTTTAGTCCGAGGAGATATCCAGTTACTCACAGTAGTGGTATCTGCTGTTGTTGTCATGACCGTATTTAGTAGTAGTTTGCAAGTCATACAATCTACTATGATTGCCCATTTTGGTCAACGATTACAATTAGGATTAGTCTTGGATTTTGGCAGGAGAATACTGCAATTACCTTTGAGTTATTACGAATCTCGTCGTAGTGGTGAAATTACTAGCCGTTTGAGCGACATTAATGAAATCAATCAGTTAATTTCTCAGGTAGTAGTGCTGTTACCTAGTCAGCTTTTCATAGCCATTATTTCTTTTTGTGTGATGCTTTTTTATAGCTGGCAATTAACAATAGCAGTGATTATTTTTGGGGCTTTAATGACTCTAGCAACTCTGCCATTCTTACCCATATTGCAACAAAAAACCCGCAGTTTATTAGTTTTAGGTGCAGAAAATCAAGGTGTCTTAGTAGAAACTTTCAAAGGCGCACAAGTCATCAAAACTACTAATGCTGCCCCTCAATTTTGGGAGGAATTTCAAAGCCGTTTTGGTCGTTTGGCTAATCTCACTTTCAGTACAATTCAAATTGGAATTATTAACGGTACTGTTGCTAAACTTCTTTCTACTCTTGGTGGTGTAATTTTATTGGGTTTAGGCAGTATGTTAGTAATTAACAACCAATTAACTATTGGTCAAATGTTGGCTTTCAATGCTTTACAAGTGAATGTTTTAGCCTTAATTGGTATTGTGGTCGGATTAGTAGATGAATATTTCCGTTCTCAAACTGCAATTTCTCGTTTATTAGAAGTTATTGATGCCACACCGGAAGTTGTTGGCGGTAGTCAAAAACCAATTGTACAAATATCTGGTGATGCAGATATTCATTTTTCTCATCTGACATTTCACCATGCAGGAAGAGTTGATTTATTAGAGAATTTTTCTCTAAAACTTCCCGGTGGAAAGGTGATTGCTTTAATTGGTCAATCAGGTTGTGGTAAAAGTACCTTAGCAAAACTAATTGCAGGTTTATATGAGCCAACTTCAGGTAATATCCGCATCGGTGTTTTTAATATTCATGATCTTTCCCTTGATTGTTTGCGACAGCAAGTAGTTTATGTACCCCAAGAACCTCATTTTTGGAGTCGTTCAATTTTAGAAAACTTTCGTTTAGGAACACCTGCTATTCCTTTTGATCAAATTGTTCAAGCTTGTGAAATTGCTGATGCAGATGGTTTTATTAGTCAATTACCTAATAAGTATCAAACTGTGTTAGGAGAATTTGGGGCAAATCTTTCTGGTGGACAAAGACAACGATTAGCGATCGCACGGGGAATACTCACAAACCCACCGATTTTAATTTTAGATGAAGCTACCGCAGGATTAGATCCAGTTAGTGAAAGTCACGTTCTAGATCGATTATTGGAATCTCGCAAAGGAAAAACTACAATTTTGATTACCCATCGTCCTAGTGTGGTAAATCGAGCAGATTGGATAGTATTAATGGATAAAGGTCAAGTGCAAATCCAAGGTAGTCTTGAAAATTTTATTTCTCAGCCAGGAGAACATTTACAATTTCTCAAAATCTAAAAATATTCTTCATCCGCTCATTATAAGATTATGATGGAAAATTTTAAACCAGATTATCAGGATTTACTCGTTGATTTATCTGAGACAGAACAAGAGAGTTTAATTTCTGGTAAAAATTTTGATGTGATCGGTAAAACTGATTTTTTCTTACAAACTACTAACATTGACAGTAGCGCCGATAATGAGTTAAATCTAGGAGAAAATGAATCTAGTTCACAAAACAGTAAATATAGGTTTTCACAAATTACCATAGGTGTATCTTTTAACTTTGGACTAACAAACATTCGCTCAGTTGGTAATAGATGGAGTAGTTTACTACCTGATATTCTCAAGAATTTTTTTCCTAAATTATAAGAAATGAATTTTCACCTTTCTCATCAAGACTAATTTATTTTCATCATTTATCTGTTTAAATTTCAATCAACCCTAAAAAAGTATGATAATTATTTACTTCACCGTGAAAAACATGAGCTAAAAGAAATAAATATTTATTCTGAAATTATAACCAAAGAATAATTTAAAACTGGAAAAAATTATTAATAATAAAAAGATAGGTTGTTACATACCTATACAAGTAAGTGAGGTAAATAATTATGTCTGCTCAAACCAAGAAATCAAATTTGCTCGTTGAATTAAACATAGAAGAACAAGAACTGCTCTCTGGAGGACAGCAACAACAACCATACCGTCAATACGGTCGTGGAATGGATGATGATCGCTATGGTCGTGGTGACGACTATGGTCGCAACTATTACCCACAGCGTTACCCCACCTACATCTGTCGTCCTTATTACGGCCAAGCGTACGGTTCATAAATTAGTACCTTCTACAGACGGATAGTTTTGTAACTGAGACTTTTTCTGTATTCCAGGGAGGAGAAAAATCATATCTTAATTGAGAAAGTTTCAACAATCTCTTTTTCTTCTCCCTTACTTAATATGCAAATCTTAGTTACAAAATTAAACTCCTGAGTTTTGTAATTCCACAAATATCAAATTTTTTAAATGCAGGGTGTTACCTAAAACTGACAACCCGAAAAATGTAAGTGAGGCAATTAATCATGTCAAATCAAATCAATAAATTGGAATTAGTGGAATTATCCGCAGAACAACAGCAGTTTCTTTCTGGGGGAAGATGCCACTATTCTCCTTGTTATAAACCCAAAAACTGTTGCGGGGAATACAAAGATTACAAACGATATACACCCTCTCCTTGCCCTGATAACTACCCTAGTTTCAATTATTCTGATGGCTATCAGAACTGGGATTAATCAGGTTAATTCCAGATAGAAATTTTCAATCAATAGCAATCAACAAAATTCCCAACTTTGTCGAGAAGTTGGGAGTATGATAATGTGCAATCATTCTTAAACATGATTTATGCATCCTGTCAAGAATATATAAATCAAATTTGATCGCTATCGGAGTCCTACCTATATGAATTTAGGATAAGTCAAAAGACAGAAATAATAACTATTAACTTATAACCACAGAATAATTACATTTATGAATACTAATTTTATAAAAAAACTAGGTTCATCAAATTTATAAACCAATTGAGTCAATTAATTGAGGCTAACAATCATGTCAAATCAAAACATCAAATCCCATTTAGTTCAGGATATATCCAGCAATGAACAGGAACTTCTATCTGGTGGTCACTGGGGCGGCTGGGGAGGTGGACCCGGTTGGGGTGGAGCTGGTTGGAGTAGACCGGGCTGGGGTGGACACGGTTGGGGTGGACCGGGCTGGGGTGGACCGGGCTGGGGATACTGGGGTCGTCCCTGGCATAAAGGACATCACCATCATCGTCGATGGTGGTAGTGTTCTGGAAAAATCCAAAAATTAAGTTTTGCCAATCCAATCTTGTAAAATTGGATTTACCAGTTCAGGAGCTTCATCTTGGGGGCAATGTCCCACTCCTTCCAGGGGAATAAATTTTTGTACTTGGGGAAAATTGGCTAACTCTCTACCCAAATCTATTGGTTCCCAAGGGTCAGCCGTTCCCCATAAAATAATTGCTGGACAGGGTAATACAGGTAACAGGTCTTCTGGTAATGGTCCACTAGAATAAGATGTAAAAGCCAGAAATACTGCTGCTGCACCTGGATCACTTGCTGGTTTCATTAAAATTTCTATTAATTCATCTGTCACTGTCTCCCCATTGGCATAGGCTTGTAAAAGAATCTTTTTGACAGTTTTTGGTTTAGCTAGTTGACTAAAAAAGAAGTTACCAACAACTTCAATTGATAAAAACTTTTGTAAAATTGGCGCACCAACTCGTTTAGTCCAAGGTAAAGTTAGCCTTTTGCGATCGTGTAACAACCTGAGAGAACAATTCAGCAAAGCAGTTCCTAAAGCTATATCTGGGTTACTGACCGCAGCTTGCATAGCTACAATACAACCAATAGAATTTCCTACTAAAAATGCAGGTTCTCCCACTACTTCCCGACAAAAATCAGCTACTTGCTGTCCCCAGGTTTCCAATGTATAGGTTATTTTCTCTCCTGGTTCTGGTTTAGCTGAAGCACCAAAACCAATCAAATCAAGGGCATAAACCCGACAACTTTCTGCTAAAACTGGTATATTTTTGCGCCAGTGTCCACAAGATGCTCCAAAGCCATGCACCAAAATCACAGCAGGTCCTTCAGTGCCTTGGGTTTGATAACAGATAGGGAAGCCTTGCCAAATCCAGGTTTTGATGGAGGTAAATACATCTGTAGAAGTTGTCATGGGCAGTTTATAATTCATAATTCATAATTCATTTTCAGGATAGCAGTCTTCTGCTATATAAAACCTAGACAAAACTAGACTTTACTTTCTACTTCAACGGGAGCATGGGAGCAGTTATCCCTCAGTAGACTTTCACGCCTTAGCCAGACGCGATAAATTAATTGCAGCGTTTAGATCCCTATCTATCTCAAAACCGCAGTTCTCGCAGCAATAAATTCTTTCGGATAAAGAAAGATTTTCTTTTTTATGCCCACAGTGAGAACAGGTTTTACTTGATGGATAAAATCTATCAGCAATTATAATTATGGCTTCGCCACGCAGGCTATCACAGCCAAATTTTTTAGCTTTATATTCTAGCTGACGCTTAAACTCATGAAACCCACAATCAGCTATTGCTTGAGCTAATTTATGATTTGACAACATCCCTGAAACATTTAAATCTTCTACTACTATCTTGGCGTGGTTTTTGCATAAGTAAGTAGTAAGTTTATGAAGAGTGTCTTTTCGCAGGTTTGCTATTCTTGCATGATGTCTAGCTAGTTTAGTTTTGGCTTTGTGTTTATTATTTGAACATGAAGCCTTTCTGCAATAGACTTTGGATAATCTTTGCAGTTTAGCTAAATTCTGTTGATAGTGTTTAGGGTTAGGGAAAGTAACACCAGTGCTTAGTGTAGCTAGTTCCTTTACTCCCAAATCAACACCAACAGCATCATGTTTTTTAATAGTTGGCTGACATTCTTGTTCATAAGAAAAAGCTATGTACCAGCTATCAGCAGTTCTAGAAATAGTAATGCTTTTGCAAGTAGTATGAGGTAATCCTTCATAAGTTTTTACCCATCCAATTGTTGGTAGTTTTATTGATATACCACCTACAGGAATTGGTTTACCACCTGCATCAATTGTAAAACTATCATTTTTCCCTTTCTTTTTGAAGTTGGGATATTTAGACTGTCCTTGAAAGAATCTCTGAAAAGCTTCACCTAAACTATCAAAGGCATATTGAGTGATTTTCTGGCAAA
>NZ_JACJPU010000064.1:0-24609 GCF_014696235.1 Sphaerospermopsis sp. FACHB-1194
CACCAGTCACCAGTCCCCAGTCCCCAGTCACTAGTCCCCAGTCTCCAGTCCCCAGTCCCCAGTCCCCAGTCCCCAGTCCCCAGTCCCCAGTCCCCAGTCCCCAGTCCCCAGTCACCAGTCACCAGTCCCCAGTCACCAGTCCCCAGTCCCCTTTTTGCGAAATTTCCTCAAAAAAATCTCAGAAAGGGGTTTCACCCCTCACGGTAAAAATGTTATACTGTGATCAGTAGATGCATCCTGATGATTTGGAGAGCTATTCAATGGCTCTCTTTTTTAGTTTGATTGCAAGTATTCAGCTATCAGTATTCAGCCATCAGCAAGAAAGAATAATGGAGCATCCCAATTAGACTTTTCCAGAAAAGAAATTATGGAACCTATTTATGGGGGCAGGGCGAAGCTTATGGGATATCTAGATGTCTGATTTTTTCGTCAAATTATCACCCATAAGCTTCGCCCCTACAACTTATGACAAATTAATAGATTCTATTTTGGAGAGGTCTAATGTGTAAATTTATGTTGATCTAACGAAATAAACGCTCTCAGGCTTTATATAGTCGTAGACAGAGTAGTTAGGACATCAATTAAGCTGTTACACAGCTAAATTGTATGATCCTAATATTCTGAACTCTTGTTTAACAGGCAAGATGCCTGTTCCACTTATACAAATTAAATGCACAACAGCTTAATCATAAAACTGTTTAGACCAGACTCTAAATTAATTTCTTTCTGACTTTGCGCCTTTGCTCCTTTGTGTCTTTGTGCGAAACTTGAATCAAGATGTGGTTCATTTACCTGAAAATAGCTTTTTTCCTATTCCCTATTCCCTATTCCCTATTCCCTATTCCCTATTCCCTATTCCCTATTCCCTATTCCCTATTCCCTGTTCCCTGTTCCTATCCAAACAGATATGATAACAATTCAAACGGACATGATATAAAATCCAAAATTATGACAGACTGGAAAGAAATTACAGGTGGTGTGACAGCACCCAGGGGATATAAAGCAGCAGGTATTAAAGCTGGGTTGAAACCTTCGGGATTGCCGGATTTAGCGTTAATATTATCAGATGTAGATGCGATCGCTGCTGGTGTATTTACCACGAGTCATGTGAAAGCCGCTTGTGTAGATTATTGTCGTCAACGTTTACAAAGCAAGCATACCACTAGAGCTATACTGTGTAATGCCGGTCAAGCTAACGCCGCTACAGGTAGTCAAGGGGTGAAGGATGCGTTAGAAAGTGCAGACTTGTTAGCGAAAGAGTTGAACATTTCCCCAGAATCAATTTTACTCGCTTCCACTGGGGTAATAGGTCAAAGAATTAAAATGGATGCTTTGCGAAATGGGATACCTAAGTTAGTTGCAGAACTTTCCGAAACTGGATCGGATGCTGCCGCAGGAGCTATTATAACCACAGATTTGGTAACAAAATCCATTGCTTTAGAAACCACTATAGGCGATCGCCCGGTGCGAATTGGTGGTATTGCTAAAGGTTCGGGGATGATTCATCCTAATATGGCCACCATGTTGGCATTTGTTACCTGTGATGCGGCAGTATCATCTACATTATGGCAACAAATGTTAACACGGGCTGCTGATAGAAGTTTTAATTCGATTACAGTTGATGGTGATACTAGCACCAATGATAGTTTAATAGCCTTAGCTAACGGTGCATCTCGTACCCCTGCGATTACAGAAACCGGACCAGAAGCGGAAAAATTAGAAGCAATGTTAACCGCAGTCTGTCAACATTTAGCTAAGGCGATCGCCCGTGATGGAGAAGGTGCAACTTGTTTGGTAGAAGTGCAAGTCACCGGTGCAAACGACGAAACCGCAGCGCGACAAATAGCCAAAACCATTGCTGGATCGTCCTTAGTTAAATCTGCAATCTTTGGACGAGATCCCAACTGGGGAAGGATCGCTGGTGCTGCTGGCCGTGCAGGAGTACCCTTTGAACAAGACAACCTGAAAATTAAAATCGGTGATTTTGTACTCATGGAAAATGGCCAACCTTTACCTTTTGATAAAGCTGCTGTTAATGCTTATTTGAAACAAACGTCCGCAGGTGCTTATCTCCAAGAAGATACAGTATTAATTTCCGTTAGTGTCGGTCATGGCCACGGAACAGGTACAGCTTGGGGTTGTGATCTGAGTTATGACTACGTGAAAATTAACGCCGAATATACAACTTAAAGTTTGCGGAAAAAGTCTTTTCGTGAGGATAGGGGACTGGGGACTGGGGACTGGGGACTGGGGACTGGGGACTGGGGACTGGGGACTGGGGACTGGGGACTGGGGACTGGGGACTGGGATTTAAAGGAAATTGTGGAATTTGCCCAAAAACATGATTTATGGTTAATAGAAGATAACTGTGATGCTTTGGGAAGCCTTTATCAAGGGAAATTAGCTAGTTAATCATTTGCTAACTTTCGCTAACTTAAAAACTTTCCAAACAACCTCTAATATACGAAGCTAGACGAGTGATATCATCAAAAACATTGGTAATTGGTAATTGGTAATTGGTAATTGGTAATTGGTAATTGGTAATTGGTAATTGGTAATTGGTAATTGGTAATCGACATGAGAATAAATCAATATCTGGAAATAGAGGATGAAAATCAATGACAATCAAAATCAAGACAATCAAAATCAAACCTATTGCTCATCTTGAAGTGAAGGGCTTAATCTTAACTTTCATACTCACAGCTTTCATATCTGAAACTGCCCAAGCTCAATCTATCCCCACGATCAATATTCCTACCATAACAGCACCAAATATCTCTGTTGTTAAACCATCAATTAACATCCCAAAACCTAACATCCCAAAACCAACTGTCACAATTCCCAATGTAACTCCATCTACACCTACTGTACCAGTTCCCAAAGCCGCTCAAATCACAATACCATCAGTTATTGAGGTCAATGGTACAGCAAATAATACACGCCCTAGCTTTGTTTCTGCTATCAAGGAAGACAGTAATCCAAATCAGATTAGTACAGGAAGAGGAAGTACCACAATTAATATTCCCCCTGCTAATCTTCCTATTCCCCCTGCAACTACAACAGTATCTACTATTAATGTAGTTTTACCCTCTACAAAGATTGTTCCTGTTGCAGATGTCAATTTTAATGTCACCACAACTGACATTCCTTCTCTTGGTTCTCTGATCAACACTGTTAATCTCTCCTTCCCATTACCAGTTTTAGACTAATTTTTGGTTGATTTGATTAATTTTTCCATCAATAGACCTCTCCGAAAAAGATGTAGGGACAATTCATAAATTGTCCCTACCAAGGGTTTCAGGTTATGAGTAGAAAAACCTTGGACTTTGTTGGTTTTTACCTCGTTTCAAAATACAAAAAACTCCTTGATATCCTCGATCTCCTGACTCCTCGTTCGCGACTTGTACTGAGCCTGTCGAAGTAAGCGTGGCGAAGCCATTCTCCTGACTTCTTGAACTTCTTAATATCCTTCTAGAAATTAAATTCCATATTCAATTGCCCTCTAAAACCAAAATCATTATGACCTAACCTAGAATTAATTACCAAACCAGAATTAGGACTTTTATAGCGAAATATCATTCCATTGTGAGGATCTTCTGCTTGACTTTCAAATCCTCTCACAGTAGCCAGAGAATAATTTGTATAGTAAGGACCAATAGTAAAAGTTCCTATTTCTTGATCTCTAATCATATCATAAGTAGCTTCAATTTGGTAGTAAGATGGATTACCAAAAGAAATAGAACCATTAACATTAAACCCTACGTTATGGGAAAAGTTGAATAGAAAAAAAGTACCAATATTGCCAAAGTTACCAGATTTAACATTAGAATTGAGCATTTGTGGGGTATAACTAAACACCGGATAAACAGTGATATTAAAATCTGGTTTGACAAACTGAAATATATGCCCTAAAGAAATACCAGATAAATTCAAACTATTATGATTAGTGTTATAACTTAATGAAAAAAATGGTGAATTAGCTATAATCGTGTGCCATTGCTTCTTTTCATCATAAAATATATTCGTAAAATCAACCTTAGCTGCAAATTTCAACATTCCTCCTATGGAACTTTCCTCTGTAATATTAGGAATTAATTTACCTAAATTATTATCAATCATCGGTGCAGAATCGGGAAATAAATTAAACCATGTTCCCGCAGATAAAGCATAACTAAAATTATTAATACTTCCAGACGCTGTTAGTTCAACTGCTGGTAAAAAAAGATTTCCAGCATAAGAAGATGTTTGGATATCTCTTTGTCGAAACGTACTCAGTTTTATCCGTCCAAAATATGAATCATAAATTTTTCCCGGACCCAAGAAAGGAACAGCAGTAAACAGATTAGCTAAATTATTAAATACATAAGATTGATCAAATAAAACTTTTCCATCGGAAGTTTCACCACGAATGAAAGTAACTTCAAAGGTTTCCGGTGCATTAATTTGAGTTAAATTTGTGGGGATATTAACTCCAGTATAAAGTATTGGACCCAAATCAATAGGACGGACAAAATCTATTACTACAGGAGTTTCAGGAGTCCAAGGTTCTATTGTTTGTTCCATAAACTGCACACTTCTTTTATAAAGACCTGTTCTCAATTGCAATAATAATGAACTGTCTGGAGTAATATTACTAGCAAAAGTATAACTTCCTGAAACTTGGGAAAGATTGCTATTAGTATTTCCATAATTAAGAGTATCATTTAACCGTTGGTTCATCTGTCTACGTTGTTGAGATGTAGCTTTTGTATTTAAAGTAGCTAACGGTTGCAAATTATTATATTTCTTTTTAGCTTCACTAATAGTTTCATTCAAATTACCGGGATTAATAACATTAAATACGCTACCAAATATTAAACCTAAACTAGCGTTTTTAGTTTGATTAAAATCAGTATTTTTCCATTGATTTGTAGTTATAGATAACCCAGGATTAGCAAAAACATTTAAATAATTTAATTTAATTTTTTCTGGATCATAATGCAGTAAAGTTCGGTTATGTGACCAACTTAAAGTATATCTATACCAATCTAGATTTTGAGGTTCTATGATATTTAAAGTGGCAATTTCAGGATTTTGTTGACCCAAGTTATACCACATCAAAGAATTAAGATAATGAAAATCTCTTTGTTCCCTAGTTAAAAAAGGATTGGTGAGAACTGCCACAATATCATTGTTATCACTTTGATCAAGTTGTAAAGTTTTAATTCCCGGAGAAGAACTAATCGGAGCGTTAAAAGCATATCCCTCTTTAGTGAAAAAATCACCTAATGTGAGTCCCGCAGCTTCTAAATTTTCCCGGGGTATAATACTGCCAATTTCCAACTTCACACCATTATTTAATAAAGGTTGTAAATTGACAGTGGGAAAAAATTGTAAAAATCTGAGTGCATTGGTAGCATCTAAATTACTAAATAAAGAACCTCCTCCCTCAAGTGCATTTGTGGTTGCTTTGCGGGTATCATTTATGGGAATAAATTTTTGAATAAAACTACCATCAGATCGGGTTATATTAAAATTAAAACTGGCATTATCAGCTAAACTAGCTCCCGGTGGTAAGACAATTTCCCCAGCACCGCTAATAATATTCACATCATTGAAATTGATATTCCCAACTAAATCTTGAAGAACAATAGGAAGTCCAAATACTGATTGCATTCCCGAAAACACTGTAGACACTTTTCCAATTTGTCTAATTTTTTGTTGATTAGAACGACCTTGATAACCAACATTGAAATGCCTACCTTCAGTTTCAATCACTACTCGGTTGCCATCCAATACCCAATAAAATTGTTCATCATCGGGATAATAAGAAATATTCGCTGATTTAATAGTAAGATCATTAAATTCTCCTTCCTGGAAACGATTACCTGCTGTAAATTTATCTAAGTCAAAACTGAATTGAGAATAAAAATCAAATTTTAAATGTTGAAAATTTCGAGGATCAATAATTAGTTTATCACTTGTATTTACCAAAAATGGATATCTTGATGCACTGTTATCTAACAAGTTACGCATCAAGGTTCTCAATATTTTTTTATTTTCTTCTGGTGTTAATTGTGATTCATCTTCTGGTTTTTGTTCTGGTTTTTGTTCTGGTGTCTCCTCTGGAATAGGTACAGAGGGTAATTCTTTGGGAATTACAGGCACATTTGGCTCAAGTGGATTCAATTGTGCTTGATTTTGATTATTAATCGCTTGTGCGAGTAAATTGTTTGCTGGTATTACAAGGTCACGTTTAATTAGATTTAAATTAGATAAATCAGAACTAATAGAATATTGTGTATCTATATTTTTATTATGGTAATCATTAGTAACTACTTTAGTTTCATAGTTAGATAGTGCCGAAGAATTGTTATTCTCTTTGTAAGTAGAGATTTCTACCGACAAATTTTCTTCTGTAGGGGTTGGTTCGTCTAAATCAACATTTGGAAGCTCATTAACCTTTTCCTCCTCAGTGGCAATAGCTTTGATTGGTAACAGTGCCACTGTTGACAAAGTTAAGAAAATTCCAGCATTCCAGAAAATGTTTTTTCTCTCCATGGACTATTCTGCATTTAATTTGTATAACTCTTGCGGGCAGGACTTGTACTGAGGTGTTGCTGATAAAGTCTTTGTGTGAAGACTGGTGACTGGTGACTGGTGACTGGTGACTGGTGACTGGTGACTGGTGACTGGTGACTGGGGACTGGTGACTGGTGACTGGGGACTGGGGACTGGTGACTGGTGACTGGGGACTGGTGACTGGTGACTGGTGACTGGTGACAGTTTCAGTTATCTGTGATCCGCCAATTTTTTGATTTCTCAGCCCCAAAATGCACAGTTTTTTTGATCTATTCTTCAAAACCCTTGCACTAATTTGTTTCTTTATTAACCTGTAACCCTTGATATATCTTGCTTTTGTCCTTATTCATCATGTCCTTATTCATCAAGCCCTACTGAGATTGTTAAAGCCTATACTGAGCAATTTGTACTAAGCGAAGTCGAATTAAATCAAATTACGCCAAAGAGGATGTTTGAAAACTATCTCATGGTGTATCTAATATCTTCAGATCCTCCTCTGAAAAAGGGGGATTTTGACTTTATTTTCCCCCTAATTAAGGCTCACAAGGGTTGGTATTTTACTAAGTATTTACATTGTCGTGACGGCAAGAATTGGGGGACAAAGAAGGACAGTGGACCAGAAAGGAAAACCGTAAAAATAATGTACGATCAGTAATAAAAACTGACGTTCAACAGACCTTGTATTGAGCGAAGCCGAAGTACATTTTTCGTATAAAATCTTTCTTGTCTAGAATACCTCCTTGTCTTCCAGATCTTGTTTTCACAGATAATTAAGGGGAATTAGGGGATATCACAGCAAGTCTCTAAAATCATCATCCAAAACTTTTAAAACAACAGCTAATAACCGTTGTTGATTTTAATTATACCAATTTGTTGTCCAATTATTATAGTGATGTAAATACAGATTTTTTTCACGGGAATCAATAAAGTATAAAAATCATATTACGTAAGTACACAATTGAACGAACAATTACTTAAATAAATCCTCGTTAAAACTATTTACTCAAAGCGTCAAAACCTTACTTTTGCAACCTATTTGAACTATCACAACCTTAGTTGGTATGATAAAAAACTGAGAATTAGATTATACCTTTAATCGGTATTATTAAGAAATGCTATAGTTTTTTTTAAGTGAAGTTACATCAAAAAAATGTTCAAATTTCAGTATTTTCACGTTGACAAAGGTGAAAATAACAGTGTACTGTATTAAATGTAAATCCTTGCTCAATACCCCCAAGTATCTAACGTCAATTCCGTACAGTATCAAGCATTGTATTTCACATAGATGCAACGTGCTGTATATCAGGATCTATGACTAAATAGGTCTTGGTTTTATCCTGTTAGAAGAAGTGTCTGAATTTCACAAGTCCCAAAAAAAAGCAATTCTTAAATCAAGAATAAGGCAAAGTTTTGGTAGTTGATAGATTCATAGATTTTTTGAGTAAAAAAAAACCAGGAGTGTACAAATCATGAAAGCTAAATCTAATAAGACATCGAAAGCTGCTGCTATTGCATCTCTGTTAGCAGGTGGCGCAGTTACCGGTTCATTTATCGCTGCTGAACCAGCTAAAGCTCAATTCGTCGGTGCTGATTCCCAGTCTAGAGTATCTGCTGCTGTCACCAGTGTTTTAACTAACGGTGTCACTAACAGCTTTGCTGCGGAAGTCGTATTTCCACAAGGTGATTACGTCTCCACAGGTGCGGCTACAGTTACTGTCAATTACGCTACTATCGGTGCTGATGTAAGCCAGTTAGCGATTACAAGTGCAAACATAAATGCGCCTAGTGTTACTTATGCACCAACCACAGTTGAAGCTGCTACTGCTCGTGCGATTGATGCTGCTAAGAATCTTAGTCTTTATGGCGACGTTATCGGTATCGTTAAATCTTGGCAAAGTGGCGGTTCTGCGGCATTAGACTAATTTAAGGAAGGTTAGCGATTCCTACTACTAAAAGGGGAAAGCAGGAATCGTCAACCACCTTGATGGGACATAATGCAGGAAAATTACGGCACTATATCCTACAGTTCATCCCCTGTAGGTCAACCGGGGGATGACCTGATTTTATGCTGAATTTGAGTTAATGTCTGCGATCTTTTCTCCAGATGGGAAAATACAAGTTGGGAAAGGTTGGGATAGTCAACAACTAGAGTGTCCCAACCATGAACACCAACTTTACGCAAACGTTAAAAATATCTGTTGTTCAATTTTTATTGGTGGGGGGAGCAGTTGTCACCTCATTGATTGCAGATAAATCTGCTCAGGCTCAGTTTATCGGTTTTGATTCCCAATCTAGAGTTTCTGCGGCAGTGACGAGCGTTTTATCCAATGGTACAACTAGCAGTTTTGCATCAGAAGTTGTATTTCCGCCAAATTCTATTGGGCCTAGTGGTCAACTGACATTAACAATTCATTATGGTGCTGTAGGCCATGATTCCAGTCAGGTGACAATTACCAGGGGAAATTTGAATGCTGGAACTGTTAATTATACAGATAATTCCATTCAAGGGGCGATCGCTCGTGCCATTGATGCTGCCATTATTCATCGTCGTTTTGGTGACATTATTGGCATTGTGAAATCATGGCAGAGTGGTGGTTCATCTGCTCTAGACTAACAATGTTGGGAAATTAACCAATTTATGAAAATACCTCTCTCTTGATATGAGGGAGGTTTTATCAGCCCAGTTTCACTAATTTTCACAACTAGCAAATAACCGGGGCGTGAGGCTAAGAATATTTTAATGTTAATCACCATTCTTAAAATATCTTAAAATATATGACCATTTCTGAAAAAGAATACTTTGCCAAACGTAGTAAACAAATTGAAAAACGTAAACGAATTTTAACAATAGTTTCCATAGTTTCATTTTTCGGTTCTATTGCTTTTGGGGGTATCAGTACGTTATTATCATCACTATCATCGGCGAAACAGCAACCTCAGCAATCCGCTACTGAGTCAGTGACAACGCAATTGCAAAAACAGGCACAGGGTTATGAATCAGTTTTACAACGAGAACCGAATAACCAAGTAGCATTAGAAAAGTTATCTATTATCCGGGTAAAGTTGGGAGAATATGAAAGAGCGATCGCACTTATAGAGAGACTGGTTCAGTTGTATCCTGATCGGCAGGATTATAAAATGGTGTTGGCTGAAGTGAAGAAAAAAAACACAGGAAAATAATCAACTTGCTAAATAGGGGTTGCTGAGAAAGTCTTTCCGTGAGGGCATAGGAGTCAGGAGTCAGGAGTCAGGAGTCAGGAGGAGATTTGAAAATTTCTTTGCCATCTCTTGAAATCCCAAAAAATGCACACTTTTTCCGGTATACCCTTCAAAACCCTTGCACTAATTTCTGTGTTTATCAGCCTCTAACCTTTGATATATCAAGGTTTTAGGTTTATTCAGCAAACCCTAAATAGGTAATTGGTAATGTTTCTCAAAAGTTTATTATTAAATAATAGTTTTTGGGTTAGAGTTTATCCAGGACTTGAGCCAGAAAAGTTAAGTTTTATGACTAGCCAGATCCGAAAGTTTGTTCAAAACAGAGAAAATTATGTTAATCTTTAACTAAGGTTAAATAAGTCAAGATGATACTTATGACAAAATTAAAAAATAAATTAACAGAAAAGTTAGATCATAATTTAAAATGTATTTAAAACAAATGCTCATGATCACCTAGTAATTAACCATCAAGGAGAAAAATATGAGAGCAGAGTTAAAAAACAAAATTAAAAATTTATATGATGCCGACTATAATCTTTGGGTATTAGAGACGGTTAAACAGTTAGAAAATCGAGATTTAGATTCTTTAGATTGGGATAATTTAATTGAGGAAGTTTTAGATTTAAGTAAAAGGGATAAACGAAAAATAGAAAGTTTGTTAATGAAATTGATTGAACATTTACTAATTTTACAATATTGGCAAGGAGAAAATGAAAGAAATAGAGGACATTGGCAAAGAGAAATAACTAATTTTCGCAAGCAAATCAAAAGATTATTAGCAGATAGTCCTAGCTTAAAAAATCACTTAGAAATGAAGTTAGAATTATGTTACAATGATGGAAGAGAATTAGCTAGTCAGCATTCTCAACTTCCCTTGAATACTTTTCCAGAAGAAGCGATCGCTACTCTTGAAAAATTTTTAGATGATCATTGGTTTGCTAATACATAAAATAAGTTGATTATGTGCATCTGTAAGACATTGCTAAAGCTGATGTCGTTTTAGATACCTATCCCTACAACGGTGCAACCACAACCTTAGAATCATTATGGATGGAAATACCTATAGTTACGAGAGTGGGAGAAAAATTTGCAGCCCGTAACAGTTATAGAATGATGATGAATGTGGGTGTAACTGAAGGTATAGCAACGAGAATTATTATGGCAATTTCATCAGATGTAATGCTAGGGAATAATGTCATTATCCATCATCCTGAATTGGTTAATCTTTACGGATGTAAGATTGGCGATGATACTAAGATCGGTGCTTTTGTAGAAATACAAAAAGGTGTAATTGTGGGTGATCGTTGTAAAATTTCTTCCCATAGTTTTCTTTGTGAAGGAGTCGAAATTGAGGATGAAGTTCTGATTGGTCATGGTGTAATGTTCATAAATGATCGTTATCCTAGAGCCACAAGCAACGGTAATTTGAAAACAGAAGCTGATTGGGATGTAACTCCAGTGAAAGTCAAACGCGGAGCATCTATAGGTAGCGGAGCAGTAATTATGTGTGGAGTAACAATAGGTGAAGGAGCGATGGTTGCTGCTGGAGCAGTAGTTACAAAAGATGTACCTGAATACGCGATCGCTATGGGTGTACCTGCTAAAGTAACAGGTGATGTGCGGGAGCGTGAGTCATGATAGGAATTGGTGTAGTTGGTTATGGCTATTGGGGTCCGAATCTGGTGCGTAACTTTTATGAAATACCAGAATCCCAAATAATTGCTGTTAGTGATTTTCGAGCAGAAAGATTAGCTCAAGTCCAATCCCGTTACCCTACTATTGGTGTGACATCAGACTATCAAGATTTAATTAATGATGATCGAATTGATGCCATAGCTATTGCTACTCCAGTATCAGCACACTTTGATATAGCTATTCAATCTCTACAGGCTGGAAAGCACGTTTTAATAGAAAAACCTATAACGGCAAGTTCTGAACAAGCATTACGATTAATTGCTGAAGCCGATAAACGTAATCTAGTTCTGATGGTAGATCATACCTTTGTTTATACAGGTGCAATTCGTAAAATACGTGAGCTTACAGAAAATAATACATTGGGTAATATTTATTATTATGATGCAGCAAGAGTCAATCTGGGGTTATTTCAGCATGATGTAAATGTAATCTGGGATTTGGCAGTACATGACTTATCAATTATGGATTATGTATTGCCTTCCAAGCCTTGTGCTGTATCGGCTACAGGTATAAGTCATGTAAGTGGAGAACCTGAAAATATAGCCTATATAACTTTGTTTTTTAATGAGCAATTAATTGCCCATTTGCACGTTAATTGGCTGGCTCCTGTAAAAGTTAGGCGTACACTAATTGGTGGTAGTCAAAAAATGATTGTCTATGATGATGTAGAACCTAGTGAAAAGGTAAAGTTATATGACAAAGGGATTACGGTCAATAATGATCAAGATAATCTGTATAAAATGCTAATTAACTATCGTACAGGTGATATGTGGTCGCCGAAGTTAGATATGACAGAAGCTCTAAATAGAGTGGCATCACACTTTATTAATTGTATTAAAACAGGCGATCGCCCCTTGACTGATGGTAAAGCTGGGTTACGAGTAGTAAAAATTCTGGAAGCTGCTACTGAGTCTATGAAACACCAGGGTAAATTAGTGCCATTGAACTGGACAAAAGCAGAAGTATCACCATAGAAGTAAAACTATGATTCCATTTGTAGATTTAAAAACACAGTATGCAAATATAAAAGACGAAATTAACCAGGCTATTTCTAAAGTTTTGGAAACAAGCCAATTTATATTAGGGGAAGAAGTACAAGCCTTTGAAACTGAGTTTGCAGCTTACTGTGGTGCTGATTATGGTATTGGGGTGAATTCTGGTACAAGTGCTTTACACTTAGCCTTATCAGCTTTGGGAATTGGTGCTGGTGATGAAGTTATCACCGTACCTTTTACCTTTGTGGCGACAGTGGCGGCTATTTGTTATACAGGAGCTAAACCTGTTTTTGTAGATATTGATCCCATTTCTTATACTATAGATGTTAACCAGATTGAGTCCGCTATTACTGAACGAACTAAAGCCATACTTCCTGTTCATCTATATGGACAACCTGCGGATATGGACTCTATTCTCGCTATAGCTAAAAAGTATAATCTGAAAGTAATTGAAGATGCGGCTCAAGCTCATGGTGCTGAATATAAAGGCAAAAGGGTCGGTAGTCTTGGTGATTTAGGTTGTTTTAGTTTCTACCCAGGTAAAAATTTAGGAGCTTATGGTGAAGCAGGAATTGTCACCACCAATAACCCTGAGTATGCCCATACTATTAAAATGTTAAGGGATTGGGGACAAGAAAAAAGATATTACCATGACCTCCATGCCTATAATTACCGTATGGAAGGAATACAAGGGGCTATATTAAGGGTTAAGTTACGCCATTTAGAAACCTGGACACAAGCTAGGAGAAGTCACGCTCAAGTTTATAATGAATTACTAGCAAATTCTGGGTTAAAAACTCCTGTAGAAATGCCTTATAGTCGTCATGTTTATCATATTTATGCGGTGCGATCTCCTGATAGGGATATTTTACAAAAACAATTAATGGATAAGGGGGTGCAAACAGGTATTCATTATCCTATTCCTGTTCATTTGCAGAAAGGTTATGCTGATTTAGGTTATAAATTAGGTGATTTTCCTTATAGTGAATCAGCCGCGAATGAGGAGTTATCTTTGCCTATGTATGCAGAATTAAGTGATTCATCTCTTAACTATATTGCAGGAGTATTTTAAGTTTTGTATGAGTGAGGATTTAAACAATAAAATTGTTAAAGCACAGCACGGATTAAAACAAATTCAAGAAGATCCTAATTTTGAGAAAGAACTAGCACAATACTTACAGGCTTCGTTCCCCAAAGAACACTTAATCAACTTATATGAAAGATTTATTATTCCAGATGGTCAATTTGATACTCTTATGAGAAGGGTATTGTGGAAAGCTTTAACTAAAAAAATAGGTAATAATGTTATTATTAGTAGTGAAGTACGTTTTAATCATCCAGAAACTTTTGAAATAGGTAATGGTGTTTTTATTGGAAATCAAACCTATATACAAGGCAGATTTGATGGCAAGTGCCTAATTGGTAATCATGTTTGGATAGGTCCAGGTAGTTATTTTGATGCTCGTAATTTGATAATAGAAGATTATGTCGGTTGGGGTCCAGGAGCAAAAATTTTAGGTTCAACACATACTGGTGTACCTATAGATGTACCGATTATTCAAACAGATTTAGAAATAAAACAAGTGAAAATTTCTATGGGTGCTGATATAGGAATGAATGCAGTAATTCTTCCAGGAATAACGGTCGGTGAAGGTAGCATAGTAGGTGCAGGAGCAGTAGTAACGAAAGATGTTCCCCCTATGGCAATTGTAGCTGGTGTACCTGCTAGATTTTTACGTTGGAGAAAGGAATCATGAAAAAAGTTTTAATCACTGGTGGTGCAGGGTTGGTTGGTTCTCATATTGCCGATCAATTAGTTAAACAAGGAGTTTCGGAAATAGTTATTCTTGATAATTTTGTCAGGGGTACTAAAGCTAATTTAGAATGGGCGATCGCTAATGGGAATGTCAAAATCATCGCAGGAGATATTAGAGATCAGAAACTACTCAACGAAATCATACCCGGTGTGGATATTCTTTTTCATCAAGCAGCAATTCGTATTACTCAGTGTGCTGAAGATCCAAGATTAGCATTAGAAGTATTAGTAGATGGTACTTATAATGTTTTAGAAGCAGCCGTAAAAGCAAAGGTTAAAAAAGTTATAGCAGCATCTTCAGCCTCAGTTCTCGGACTCGCAGAAGAATTTCCTACTACGGAATCCCATCATCCTTATAATAACCGCACTTTTTATGGTGCTGCCAAAACCTTTAATGAAGGTATGTTACGCAGTTTTAATGAAATGTACGGATTAGATTATATTGCCTTACGTTATTTCAATGTTTATGGATCAAGAATGGATATTTATGGGGTGTATACAGAAGTTCTAGTGAGGTGGATGGATCGTATTATCGAGGGAAAACCACCTCTGATTTTTGGTGATGGGTTACAAACAATGGACTTCGTTTCAGTAGAAGATATTGCCAGAGCTAATATTTTAGCTGCTCAAAGTGATGTAACTGATGAGGTATTTAATATTGCTAGTGGTATAGAAACCAGCTTGAATGATTTGGCATTTAGCCTTTTAAAAGTAATGAAATCTGACTTAACCCCCGAATATACAGGCGAAAGAAAAGTTAATCCTGTAAAAAGAAGATTAGCTGATACAAGCAAAGCTGAGAAATTACTAGGATTTAAAGCAGAGATTTCTCTAGAAGAAGGTTTAACCCGACTAGTTGATTGGTGGAAAAAGACAAAAAACATTTCATGAAAAATAAAGTTTATATGCTGATAAAAATGTTTATGGACACAAGAATTTAGTATGAATGAAAAATCATCTTTTATCCCTATTGCTAAACCTTTTCTGGGCGAAGAAGAAGCCCAAGCTGCCAGTCAAGCCATTTTATCCGGCTGGGTTACACAAGGTCCACAAGTCAAAGCTTTTGAAGAAGAATTCGCCGAATATGTGGGGGCAAAACACGCTTGCGCTGTTTCCAGTTGCACCACTGCATTACATTTGGCTTTATTGGCTGTTGGTGTTCAACCTGGTGACGAAGTAATTACCGTATCTCATTCTTTTATTGCCACAGCTAATAGTATTCGCTACTGTAATGCTATTCCCGTATTCGTAGATATTGAACCCCAAACCTATAATATTAATCCTGATTTAATTGAACCAGTAATCAGCGATCGCACCAAGGCAATTTTAGTAGTCCATCAAATGGGAATGCCTTGTGATTTAAAAGCAATTTTAGATATTGCCAAAAAACATTCCTTACCCGTGATTGAAGATGCGGCTTGTGCGATCGGCAGTGAGATATTATGGGAGGGAGAATGGGAAAAAATCGGTAAACCTCATGGAGATATTGCCTGTTTTTCCTTTCATCCCCGCAAAGTAATTACCACTGGTGATGGTGGGATGCTAACCACTTCTAATCCTGAATGGGACAAAAAATTCAGGTTATGGCGACAACATGGCATGAGTGTACCAGATACCGTGCGTCATGGCTCAAAACAAGTTATATTTGAAACTTATCCAGTTTTAGGCTATAACTACAGAATGACTGATATTCAGGCAGCAGTCGGGCGGGAACAATTGAAGAAATTACCAGAAATAATTTTTAGAAGACGGCAACTAGCGGAAAAGTATCAGGAATTATTGTCTGATGTTTCTGGAGTAGAACTGCCAACAGAACCACTATGGGCAAAAACTAATTGGCAAAGTTATTGTATTAAATTAGCTGACCATATTGATCAAGTGGAGGTCATGCAAAAATTATTAGATCAAGGAATTGCTACAAGAAGAGGTATAATGTGCGCCCATAGGGAAGAATCTTATCAGAGTTTAACTTGGCAGTGTAGCATAAAGTATAATTCCTGTGATTGTGTTAAAGCAGAATGTAAACAGTTAGAATTTAGTCAACAATCTCAAGATAAATCTCTTATTTTGCCTCTTTTTCCAGATATGTTACTACAAGAACAACAAAAAACATCTGAAAATCTAAAACGGATTGTGCAGAATTTATAAAATGAAACTTATATCATACATAACAAATTAGGAGAAAACTTTATGAAAATAGACTTAATTTATCTCGATTCCTTTTCCTATCCTTGGAATATTAGTAAAGGATGGGTGCAAACCTTAGAAAGAATGAAATTGTTAGGACAAGCATTTTTTGTAAATGAGTCAACTTATGAAATAGTATTTCAAGAACTAAAAAAAAGTAAAAGTGATCTGGTTATATTAATAGGAGGAGATCATTATTTACCTTTTCTACATGATGAACCTCAAAAACGAGATTTTTGGCAAAGTCTCAAACAAACTACTGTTTGTCTTTGCTGGGAAACCATAATTAATGCTAAATTCCCTAATACAATTGAGAAATCTTCAAGTGCTAGGTTATGTTTTGACTATTTTATTTGTTCTGACGAAAGAGACTTGAGTTTTTTTAATAATCAAAATAACATTTGTTTTGCTCCAGTCTGTGTTGATGAACAAAGCTTTAAAGTCAAATTACCTATTCAAGAACGCCCAAAACAAATGTTCTTCTTTGGACAGATTACAAATTTTAATATCCCCGGTGTATATGATCAAAGAAGAGAACTATTGCAACAGTTACTAGCAGCACGAGCAGTAGTATTTGTTAATGGATGGATTGAAACTCATAATTCACCAGATGTATTAGTCAATCTGTACAACAATTTTTATTCAGTAATTAATCTACCTACTAATATGGGAGGTTATACACAAAGAGTTTTTGAAGCAATGTCTTGTGGAACAACATTATTACAATACAGACTAGAATCTCAGCCTATATGTAGCAGTTTATTTGTTGAGTACGAAGATTACATCCCTTATGATATTACAAACTTTTCCAAATTATTACATACCGTCCAAAATCTTAATAATTTATTTGACTTAGAAAAAATCACTAAACAAGCTAGAGAAAAAATATTACAATATCATACAATAGAAAAAAGAATCCAACAAATTATTAAATTTGTCCAAGATGGTGAAAAAATTGAATATCAAATTCTTCCTGAACTAAAAAATACCAATATCTCATCTAACCTGTCACAATTAACATTATCTTACACGCAAACAAAATCACAGACTTGTAAAGTTTGTGGTTCAGATTCTCATTATTTCTCTACAGCAAAAATACTTCAGAAATATGATGTTGATTATTTTCAGTGTTCAAATTGTGGATTTGTCCAAACAGAACATCCTTACTGGTTAAATGAAGCTTATTCAGAAGCAATAACCAACAGTGATGTTGGTTTAGTCTATCGTAATAATATGATGGCAAATATTGCTGCTAAATTACTATTTAATTATTTTGATCATGAAGCCAAATTTTTAGATTATGGTGGTGGTTATGGTCTTTTGGTAAGATTAATGCGAGACCAAGGATTTAACTTCTACTGGTATGATAAATTCTGTAAAAATCTTTTTGCAACAGGTTTTGAATTAACGGAAAATATTAAATCCGATTTATTATTAGTAACAGCATTTGAGTTATTTGAACATTTTACTTATCCTCTGCAAGAATTGGAGGAAATGCTGAAATTAGCTCCTAACATTTTATTTAGCACATCTTTATTACCGGAAAATAATCCTCAACCTGATCAATGGTGGTATTATACTCCCCATGAAGGTCAACATATATCTATTTATACCAGGAAATCCTTAGAGGTTTTAGCGGAAAAATATAACTTAAAATTATATACTGATGGAAATTCTTTGCATCTTTTAACTACAAACAAAAATCTCCCTGAAAATTTGTTTGAAGCAGTTATTAGTGGTAAATTACCATCATCTGAAAAACAATCTCTTCTATCCCATGACTTTAATCAGGTTGTTAGTCAGATACTAGCAAAAAATTCTGCATTGAATGTTAATGAATCGGTAAATATTACTGAACTAAAACCACCAATCATTCTCATAGATGGGGTATTCTTCCAACTACTTAAAACAGGAATTGCTAGAGTCTGGAGATCCCTGCTACAAGAATGGGCAAATACTGAATTTGCTAATCATATTTTAGTCTTAGATCGTGCTAATACTGCACCTAAAATCAATGGTATTCGTTATCGTACCATTCCCCCTTACGATTACAACAATACAGCAGCAGATAAACAGATGCTCCAGCAAATTTGCAATGAAGAAGGAGCAGACTTATTTATTTCTTCATACTACACCACGCCAATTACAACACCATCTGTATTTATGGCTTATGACATGATACCAGAAGTATTAGGAGCTAACTTAAATGAACCAATGTGGCGGGAAAAACATCACGCTATAAAACACGCATCTGCATATATAGCCATTTCTCAAAATACAGCCCGTGATTTATCTAGATATTTTCCAAATATAGCTGTAGAATCTATTACCGTTGCCCATTGTGGAGTTAGCAATACCTTTTCACCAGCCAACCCACTACAAATCAATACATTTAAACATAGATATGGCATCAATAAACCATACTTTTTATTAGCAGGTAATTTAGCTGATTATAAGAATCAGATTTTATTCTTAAAAGCTTTCTCAAAACTCCCCAACAGCTACGAATTTGATATTATTTTTACTGGTTTTGGTGGAGTGTTTCCACCAGAATTGAGAGATTATACCTCTGGCAGTGCTGTACATCAATTACGACTCAGTGATGAAGAATTAGCAATAGCTTACTCTGGTGCAGTAGCTCTAGTTTATCCTTCTAAATATGAAGGTTTTGGAATGCCCATAGTAGAAGCAATGGCTTGTGGTTGTCCTGTAATTACTTGTCATAATAGTTCAATGCCAGAAGTAGCGGGAGAAGCCGCTATATATGTCAAGGAGAATGATGTGGATGCAATGGCCAATGCTTTAACTTCAGTGCAGAATCATAATTTACGCGCATCATTAATTACAGCAGGTTTAGCCCAGGCGCAAAAGTTTTCCTGGACAAAAATGGCAGACAAAGTAAGTTCAGCATTGATAAATGCAACTCTCTTGTCATTAAAACTTAGAGATATTAACTTAATCATCTTCCCCGATCCCACACAACCAGAACAATCTATTTATCAAGACTTGATCAACGTCATTACCGCTTTAGAAGAACATCCTCATAGTGACAATATTACCTTACTCATCAACGCCAGTAATTTTCCTAGCCAATTTACACAAGCATTCATGGATAATTTGTGTACGCAAGATGAGGAAGAAACAGCAGGATTAGAAATTTCCCTAGTCGGTAAATTATCGCCTATGCAGTGGGAATCTCTGTTACCTCAACTGACTGCTAGAATTGTTTTAACACAGGAAGATCAACAAACACTAGAACAATTGCCAATAAATCAATTGCAATCATGTGAAGTTGAAAGTTTAAATTATCAACTATCTATTCTCTTAACAGAAAGCCTTAAACAAAACCTACGTCTGAGAGATATTAACTTAATCATCTTCCCAGAACCCACACAATCAGAACAATCTATTTATCAAGACTTGATCAACGTCATTACCGCTTTAGAAGAACATCCTGATAGTGACAATATTACCTTACTTATCAACGCCAGTAATTTTCCTAGCCAATTTACACAAGCATTCATGGATAATTTGTGTAACCAAGATGAGGAAGAAACAGCAGGATTAGAAATTTCCCTAGTCGGTAAATTATCGCCTATGCAGTGGGAATCTCTGTTACCTCAACTGAGTGCTAGAATTGTTTTGAACAACGAAGACCAACAAGCACTGGAACAAGTGCAACTGGAAAACTTGACATCTTACCAACTTGATAATTTAGACAATCAACAATTTTAACTGATTGTTTTTTAACTGATTGTTTTTAACTGATTGTTTTTTAACTGATTGTTTTTAACTGATTGTTTGCAAACTACAGGACTGGTTTTGTATCTATGATGATTTTTTGCGGTGGAATTAGTAATGATTTGAGGAGTTTATCTCACAAACTTTGTCAAGCCCTGCTCACCCAGACTGGTAAAATAAATATTCAAGGGACTGCTTGTAATACTGCGGCGGAAATTGACGCTTATTTTAAAATCATAGGAGAACCAAAACTACCAACACTAATCCAATATCAAATTCTTTCTGATTCAGCAGTAGAAAAAATCAATCAAGGTCAAGCTCAGAATATTTATCTATATCAAGACCCTCGTCAAATTCTAGCTGCTGCTATTCATACTCCTAAAAAGAAAGAAACTTTTGAATCTCATTTCCTTCATCTTTGGCAACAATGCCTAGAAAAATACTGTAATGATGTCAATAAAACTTTATTAATTTCTCAAGAGAAATTACTTAAACAACCACATCTAGAAATTGCCAGTTTAGGAATATATTTGGAAATTGAATTAACGGAAATTGAAATTGCACAATTATTAAAACAGCATCCTATAGAGAAACAGAATACAGAGGAATGGCAAAAAATTCTTGATTCTCAACAATGCTTACTAATTGAAACCTTACTCAGTCCATTATTACTGAAATTTGATTATGAAACAGAGTCTAGTTTATCTCAAAGATTAGAACAACATTTACAATCAATTCAATTAGAATCTTTAATCATACAAATTGATAAAATTGTCAGTCAAATTCGCAATTTGAAGACCGAACTGCGGGAACAGTTTTATGAATCTATTGATAAACATCTTGTTACCACATTAACTGCAAGGGAGTGTTTGCAGGAAGCGGCGGAAGTTTGTCATTTGCTAGGAACAGTCTTAATCAAAAATGACTTACAAGCATCGGAAAAATGGTATTTACGCGCTCTGAGTATTCAACCTCAGTTAGCAAAATCTCACTATAATTTGGGCTTTATTTATGAAGAACAGGATGAGTGGGAAAAAGCTATTGATAATTATACTCATGCTATTACCATTAATCCCCATTATACTAAAGCTCACTATCGTTTAGGATTGATTTTTAAACGTCAAAAGGATTTTAGCCAAGGGATAGATAAATTTTCCCAAGTCTTGCAACTAGAACCGGAACATCAAGGTGCTAAATTCAATTTAGCTTTACTTTGGCACAAAGGAGAAGGTGCGGATTTTATTCAAAATCTTCTAACTGAGAAAGAGTTAGAACTGTTACCTCAACTGACAGAAGAAATTAACGACACTGGTGCAATATTGGTGAGTGAAGGCAAATTGGAACAAGCTAAACAATGTTTTCAATCTGTAATAGATTTAGATCCAGATTGTGTTTTGGGTCATTATAATATTGGTTGTGTTTTACAAAATCAAAAACACTATTCAGAATCTATATCAGCTTATCGCCAAGCTTTAAAAACTGATCCTAATTACATTGATGCACTCAAAAATTTAGGTTATGTTTATTATAAAACCGGACAAATTGATTTAGCTCAAGAATGTTTCCAAAAGATCCTGGAAATAGATCCTGATCATGCCGAAACTTATGAAATTTTAGGATTTATTGCTGGTGAACAAGGAAAATTGTCAGAGTGCATTAATCTATTAAATGAAGCATTAAAAATTAATCCCAATAATCCTAAACTGCATTCTTGTTTTCTGTTTAATTTAAGTTCCCTCACCAGTTTTACACCCCAACAAATATTAGATTCTGCTCAATTGTGGTATCAGCAACAAGTAGTTAATCAATGGTTGCCAAATCTGACAAACCATAGAAATGATAAAACTCCCAACCGTCGTTTACGCATTGGTTATATTTCCCCTGATTTCCGTAGACATTCAGTCAGTGCATTTATTAAACCTATTCTCCAACACCATGATCGTACCCAGTTTGAGGTTTTCTGCTATGGAGAAGTGAATTATCCTGATGCAATCACCGATGAAATTATAGATATTTGTGATGCTTGGCGTTCTACAGTTGGTCTTTCTGATTTGCAGGTAGCGGAGTTAATTCAAACAGATCGCATAGATATTTTAATTGATTTGGCTGGACATACAGCAAACAATCGGATGATGGTTTTGGGGATGAAACCTGCACCGATTCAAGCAACTTATTTAGGTTATTTTGCTACCACTGGTTTATCAAGCATTGACTATTGGATTACTGATCAAGTTCTCCATCCCCATGATACCCAGGAAAAAACCAGCGAAACTATCTGGCGTTTACCTCGTTGTTATGTTAGTTATGAACCTCTGAAAGATGCACCTGAAATGACTGAACTTCCTTATGGAAAAACGGGTGTTTTCACTTTTGCATCTTTTAATAATTTACGTAAACTCACACCAGAAACTTTTGCTTTGTGGATTGAAATTCTCAAAGCAGTTCCTAACTCTCGCTTGGTGTTAAAATGCCACAGTTCTGATGTATTTAGTCCTTTGGTGGCGGAAAAAATTCAAACTCCTTTTGTAGAACAGGGTATAGATCCGAAACGTATCTTTTTATATGGTGGATATGCTACTGATGAAGACCACCTAAATCTTTATAATCAAGTTGATTTACATTTGGATAGTATACCCTATACAGGATGTACTACAACTTGTGAAGCTTTATGGATGGGAGTACCGACGGTGACTTTAGCAGGTACTCGGAAAATGGAAAGAATGAGTGCCAGTATTTTGCATGGTATTGGTTTAGATGATTTCATTACCCATAGTGGTGTAGAGTATGTGCAGAAGGCAGTAGAATTAGCCCAAAATCCAGATTATCTGCAATCTTTACGTTCAACGATGCGGGAAAGACTTTCTTCTTCTCCTCTGTTGGATGTGAAAAACATAGCCGGCAGTTTAGAAGTAGCTTATCGCCAAATGTGGCAAATTTATATTCAACAAGAATCTACAGCAGCTAACAGCCAAAATTCTCCTATTAATTCTGCTTTTCCTGTTGATTTAGAACCTGCTGACGCTATTAATTATTATCAACAGTATCTGGAAAATCATCCTGATGATGCTCAGGCTTACTATTATTTAGGTTTAGCTTATCAAAAATTAGATGATGTAGAAAATGCTATTCCAGCTTATTTGCAAGCCCTGGCTATTAATCGTTCTTCGGCTGCAACTTATCAAGCATTAGGTACACTGTTAGAAGAACAAGAATTAACTGATCAGGCTGAAAAATATTATCGGTGTGCGCTGTTAATAGAACCAGATAATATTGAAATTAGAAGCAATTTAAAACTTTGATCAGCTCTATTTAAGGGGGGTTGGGGGGATCAATCAGTGTCATTGATGACAATAAAAAACTTTCCAAACAACCTCTAAATTAAAAACCCATGAATGAACAAAAAACCATTCCCACCGGCTACCTACGCAAAATCCATCATATTGCTTTAAAAGTTGCCGATATGCAAGCATCACGCCATTTTTATGGACATATTTTAGGATTACACGAACTCACAGGCGAAGAAATTCCCGAAACATTAAAACAACTCGTTGCTGAAGGCAAAGTTGCTAATTTTATCACCCCCGATGGAACAATATTAGACTTATTTGGAGAACCAGAATTATTACCACCAGACCCCGATCCCAGTAAATCTTTTACTAGAGCATATCATTTAGCATTTGATATTGATCCCCAATTCTTTGATCAAGCTGTATCGGTAATCCGAGAAAATAATTTAGTCATAGCTTATGGACCCCTTACCCGTCCTACAGGTAGAGGGGTGTATTTTTATGACCCCGATGGGTTTATGATAGAAATTCGTTGTGATCCTCATTAAATAGAAACATGGAAAAAGTTTTAAAAGTTATCAATGACGTAATTACTAACCCACCCATACCCCATGAACCCTATAAACAATCTTTAAAAAATTGGGCAAAATATTGTTTACAAAATAAGGGTTTTATTGTCACCTATGCTCAAAATTATGATTTTGCTGTGGAAGTCAAAGGACAAGGAAAGCTGTATTTTAAGGTGACAGATAATGCAGTTGATTTGGATGATAAAATTAACTGGATAGTGTGGGATAGTGCAGCGAAAAAAGCTAGTTTTATTCCGCAAATGTTATAAATGACTGTAGGTTGGGTTAAGCGATATCGCAACCCAACGAATTATTTAGGGGTTGCTGAGAAAGTCTTTCTGTGAGGGCATAGGAGTCAGGAGTCAGGAGTCAGGAGTCAGGAGGAGATTGGAAAATTTCTTTGCCATCTCTTGAAATCCCAAAAAATGCACACTTTTTCCGGTATACCCTTCAAAACCCTTGCACTAATTTCTGTGTTTATCAGCCTCTAACCTTTGATATATCAAGGTTTTAGGTTTATTCAGCAAACCCTATTTAGG
>NZ_JACJPU010000065.1:0-22782 GCF_014696235.1 Sphaerospermopsis sp. FACHB-1194
ATCTAAACGCTGCAATTAATTTATCGCGTTTGGCTAAAGCGTGAAAGTCTACCGAGGGATAACTGCTCCCATGCTCCCGTTGAAGTAGAAAGTAAAGTCTAGTTTTGTCTAGGTTTTATATAGCAGAAAACACTTGAGTAGGACAGCTTGAAGAGAGCAAGTCCTAAGTTGACAATTTCATAGACAAAACTATACTTATATTGACAAAAATCAATATATTTTTAGGAAAAAATCAACTACTTGATATATAATATGGTGATATCAAGTATTGAATTGAGACTATTGCCGACGCGAAAACCAAGCAATGATGGTGGTAGTCTTTTTCAGAAACTTAATTGGAACACAATCGCGTCTGGCTAAGGCGTGAAAGTCTACTGAGGGATAACTGCTCCCATGCTCCCGTTGAAGTAGAAAGTAAAGTCTAGTTTTGTCTAGGTTTTATATAGCAGCTATGAATCCATAAAAATGCGTGAGCATTATCCAAACTGGGATATTACAATTTTCTTATATGTATCAATATTCACCGCCTTTATCACCCCGGGAAGTTCTACCCACCATGTATGACTTACCGAGCGAAGACCCAGAGGAGCCTGGTTTGCCGGACGAATTTCACTTACTACAACCAGAGTTACTGCGGCTGACCTTTCGCCCTCCCACCTATAAAGAAGATCAGGTATTCACAGCCAGTGACCTAAATTTATATTATGACTCCCGACACCCCCAATGGTATAAACGTCCAGATTGGTTTGCTGTCTTGGGAGTATCCAGGCTCTATGATGGCCAAGATTTAAGGTTAAGTTATGTAACATGGCAGGAGGGAATTTACCCCTTTGTGGTAGTCGAATTACTCTCACCAGGGACAGAAAAAGAAGACCTAGGGCGCAGTTTCAGGGAAGTGAACCAACCGCCTAATAAGTGGACGGTGTATGAAAGGATGTTAAGGATTCCCTATTACATAGTATTTAATCGCTACACAGATGAGTTACAAGCCTTTGGGTTAGTAGTGAATGAATATCAAGAGTTAAGCCCCCAAGGGGTGGGAATATGGCTCAAAGAAGCCGAGTTAGGTTTAGGACTATGGGAGGGGATTTATCAAGGGGTACATCGCCGCTGGTTGCGGTGGTATGACGGGGAGGGGAATTGGATTCCTACACCTGTAGAACAGGAACGCCAACGATCTGAACAAGAACGCCAACGGGCAGAATTAGCCCAGCAACAAGTAGAACAGGAACGCCAACGGGCAGAATTAGCCCAGCAACAAGTAGAACAAGAACGCCAACGGGCAGAACAGGAACGCCAACGGGCAGAACGTCTGGCGGCTCACCTACGGAGTTTAGGGATTAACCCACACGACATAGAGCTAGGCTAAGGAATGTTAACAGGCGATCGCTCAACCATGTGTATGATAACTAAAGTGATCGCTTTACACTGGTATTTGAGCAGAAGATATGAACCTTATTGCCATTTGTGCCAATTTTGCAGGGTGGAAACAGGGAAGAGAAATTACGCCAAGCAATGAGAGAGTTAAGACAGGATGAGCAACTGCAAGAGTTAGAACCGTTATTGTCATTTTTTGCTAGTTTTGTATGAGAGACTGTATGAATACAGAGAATATACCTGCAAAAATAATAACAGGCGAGTTATTGGATGATATTACCCAACGGCTAGTTTCTGCCCTGAATCCAGAACAGGTAATTTTATTTGGTTCCTATGCTTATGGTGAACCTACGGAAGATAGTGATGTTGATTTGTTAGTGATTATCTCCGATTCCAATGAACCCCGCTATCGTCGGGCGCGTCAAGCATATAAAGCCCTCCATGGGATTGGTATACCAAAAGATATTCTGGTTATGACCCGTGCAGAAGTAGAAAGAAAGTCCACCGTAGCAAGTTCATTAGTTAGTCAGGCACTCAGTCAAGGTAAAATCCTTTATGGATAGTCCTAAGGATGAGGAGGTTAGGCAGTGGATAATTAAAAGTCAGCGAGATATTAAGGTTGCCCGCATACTCATTGAAAATGAAGTATCATTATTAGATGCTGTTGTTTATCATTGTCAACAGAGTGCCGAGAAAGCATTAAAAGCTTATTTGACATATCAAGATTTAGTATTTAAGAAAACCCATGATCTGGGTGTTTTAGTAGAGATGTGTTCAGTTTTTGAACCACATTTTCAGGATTTGGAAGATATGGCGGACACTCTAACACCTTACGCCACCGAATTTCGCTACCCAGGGGACATAATTGAGCCGGAAAGGTATGAAGCTGAAGAAGCCTTGCAAATGGCTGCGACAGTGCTAGAGTTTGTAATTAAATTATTACCAAATAAATTCAGCCCCTAGCCGGAGTGAGTGGCGATCGCGGTTTATTGGTGAGAATTTGTACCAATTTTGCAGGGTGGAAATAGGAAAGAGAAGTTACGCCAAGCGGTGAGAGAGTTAAGACAGGATGAGCAACTGCAAGAGTTAGAACCGTTATTATCATTTTTTGCTAGTTTTGTATTGGATATTCCCTTAGTTCAACAAATCATGAGGTGGGACATGACAGTATTAAGAGAATCACCCTGGTATGAGGAAATATTGAAAGAGGGATTACAGCAGGGGGAAAACAGGGATTACAACAGGGATTACAACAGGGGCGACAACAGGGACGACTTGAAGGGGAAACCCAATTAGTTATACGTCTGTTACAGCGTCGCTTAGGAACCTTGGATGATACACTCAAACAGCAAATTCAGATGCTACCAGTAGAGCAACTGGAAAGTTTAGCAGAAGAATTATTAGACTTTAGGGATGTGGAACAGTTACAGACTTGGTTGGAAAGCCTTTCTTGACGGCTGACTGTAGTAAGGGGCGATCGCCATTCACACAGAATAGATATACTGACAACTTATTGTAGTTCAACTACATGAAAATCGCTGTAATTCAAACAATCACGGTCAATTCCCCAGCGATCGCATTTGCTCCTTGGTGGAGAACAATCCCAGTGATTGGGTGGGGTCAAAACCAACTAACTAATCATGACCTTTAAAACAGCCTCTAAAAATCGCTTTATAA
Source organism: Sphaerospermopsis sp. FACHB-1194 (assembly GCF_014696235.1). Taxonomy (NCBI): domain Bacteria; kingdom Bacillati; phylum Cyanobacteriota; class Cyanophyceae; order Nostocales; family Aphanizomenonaceae; genus Sphaerospermopsis; species Sphaerospermopsis sp. FACHB-1194. The sequence continues at coordinate 3,055 of NZ_JACJPU010000065.1, forward strand.
TCAGAAAATATAGATATTTTTATAAAATTACGAGTAAAGCCAATGGCTACCACTGCTGATGAAGTCTGGCAACTGTTAGGAGAGTTACTCCAAGCCCAAAAAGAAACCAATCTCAAATTTCAAGAAACAGATCGCCTGCAAAAAGAAAATGCTCGGCAAATCAGAGAATTAGGTAAACAGATTGGGGGGTTAGGGGCTAAATTTGGCAGTTTTACCGAAGGGTTAGCTCTCCCTTCCATGGAAACCATTTTGCGCCAACAATTTGCCATGGAAATTATTAGCCCCAGTGTGAGGGTGAGCAAAGGTGGAGAACACTTAGAAATAGACGTACTGGCATATACTAATGGGGAAGTCAACAGGGCGATAGTTGTGGAAGTCAAAAGCCACGCCAGGGAAGAATCCATTACGGGTATGATTCAAGATATTGGCATTGACAAAGAAATTTTCTTTGAATTGTTACGGAAATAATATACAGAAGTCAGGGTTAGGAGACTGTTCACAAACGATCGCTCAACCATGTTTATGATAACTAGAGCGATCGCTTTGGATCCCCCTGCACAGCCCAAGTATTTAAGCCAATCCGCACAGCAAAACACTCTAAACTACCACAGAATACCATCATAGTCAAGCTAAAAGCAGACATGAATATGGGGGAAGTGGCAGATAAGTTACAGGCGCTCATGAGCTTCTGAGACATGGGAAATTATGGGACTTCGCCGTTTGTTGGATGTTATATAAACATTTAAACAAGAGAAAAGCATAAAAAATCATGCAGATATTTGTCACACTGGAGCCAAATGCTAGAGAAATCCAAAAAAAGTCTATTCTCACTAGTCCGCAAATTTGGTTCTGAAAAGTCAGCCATAATTCAAAATATAGCTTGGCTATTTTTTGACCGCATTGTTCGCATGGGTGTCGGGTTATTTGTGGGGGTTTGGGTAGCCCGTTATTTAGGAGTGCAACAGTTTGGTAGTTTTAACTATGCCACCGCTTTTGTAGCCCTATTTAATCCCTTAACTACTTTAGGATTAGATGCTTTAGTCATCCGTTCTATTGTCCGTGAGCCTGAACTGAAAGATGAAATTTTGGGGACGACTTTTTGGCTGAAATTAGCTGGTGCAATAGTATGTTTATTGTTAACAGTTGGCTCTATTTTTGTATTGCGTCAGGATGACCAGTTAACTGTGGGTCTAGTGGCAATTTTGGCAACTGCGGGAATTTTGCACGCTTTTGATACCATTGACTTTTGGTTTCAGTCTCAAGTCCAGTCTAAATATACTGTAGTTGCTAGGAATACAGCCTTTATTATTATTGCATTGGTTAAAGTTGTTTTGATTAAAATGCAGGCACCATTAGTCGCTTTTGCTTGGGCTACATTAGGGGAGGTAGCATTGGGTACGGCAGGTTTAATCATTGCTTACAGGTTTAAGGGTTATTCAATATTATGGCGGTGGAGTCTATCACTAGCTAAGACTTTACTCACAGAAAGTTGGCCTTTGATTTTATCTGGTTTAACCATCATGATTTATATGAGAATTGACCAGATCATGTTGGGACAAATGGTAGGAGATGAAGCAGTAGGGCTTTATTCAGCTGCAACCCGGATTTCTGAAGTTTGGTATTTTATCCCCACAGCAATTTCTTCCTCCGTTGCTCCCTCTATTTATGCTGCCAAGCAGGTAAGTGAAGAGTTATACTATCAAAGAATCAAAAAGTTAATCCGCCTGTTGGTAATGATTTCTTTGGTAGTGGCTGTGCCAATGTCCTTTATATCTACAACAATCATTACATTGCTGTTTGGCAATGGCTATGCAGCGGCGGGGTCAATATTAGGGATTCATATCTGGGCTGCTGTGTTTGTATTTATCGGTGTAGCTAGCAACTCTTGGTTTATTGCTGAGGGGTTAACTCAACTTGCTTTTCGCAGAACTTTGATGGGGGCAGTTGTTAATGTTATCTTAAATTGGTTATTGATTCCAGCTTATGCTGGAGTGGGTGCAGCGGTGGCTACGGTAATTTCTCAAGCAATTGCCTCATTTTTCAGCAATGCAACTCATGCCAAAACTCGTAAAATCATTAAAGTTCAGATTAAATGCTTTTTACCTTTTGACTAGTTGTAAGACTTTTGATAAGTAGGTAAGTAAGCAAAAAATTTTAGATACACCTGATTAATATGCTCCATCCCACCGCGATCTGCTTTAGCAACAGCGCGATCGCATTGATATCCCCACCAAGGCTCAGAGCTATGTTTCCACAGTACAGTATTTTCAGGTCTGTTTCCACCCATAAACAGGTAAGTCAGCAGGAAATTTTAGATACACTTGATTAATATGCTCCATACCCCTGTTATTTTCCTCATTTTCCGTCGCCCTGACCTCACAGCCCAAGTATTTGAGCAAATCCGGGCAGCAAAACCGGCTAAACTCCTAGTGGTAGCTGATGGTCCACGGAATGCACAGGAAGCTCCCCTGTGTGAGCAAGCTAGAAAGGTGACAGAACAAATAGATTGGGAATGTGAGGTATTACGCAACTATTCAGATATTAACCTAGGTTGCCGCGATCGCGTTTATTCTGGGTTAACCTGGGCATTTACACAGGTAGAAGAGGCGATTATTTTAGAGGATGACTGTTTACCAGATCTAACTTTTTTCCAATTTTGTGAGGATATGTTAGTTCGCTATCGTGAAGATACTCGGGTTATGTCTATTGCAGGAACTAATATTCAAGGCAATTTATCACTAGACTTTAGTTATTTTTTCTCGAGGTTTGCTTTAATGTGGGGATGGGCAACCTGGCGAAGGGCTTGGAAGTTATATGATCATAGGATGTTAGATTGGCCAAGCCTTAGAAAAACTAAATGGCTTTATAGTGTAGGTGTTGGCAAAGAAATATTCCAATGGCGTTGGAATACAATTTTTGACAGAGTATATTCCGGAGAGATTAATAGTTGGGCTTACCGATGGATTTACACATGTTGGCGCGAACATGGACTGACCATAATTCCATCAATAAATCTTGTGAAAAATATAGGTTATGGCAATGATGCAACTCATACTACAAAAGACCATCCTATCTTAGCCAAGCTCATAGAAGAACAAATGAAATGGCCTCTCAAACATCCAAATCAAGTGGAAATTATTTACGAAGCAGATGAGTTTATTTCAAAAAATTGGTTTGGCGCTTCCAGATTAGCCTACTTAAAATTTTTCCTCAAATCAATGATAAGGAAATAAATATGAGGTTATTCAATAACCGTGAGGCGGTTTCTGATGAACTTGCAACTGATTGCAAGAAAAATGAGAACATGTTGTTGATAAGGAGAAAAAAAATTTTATGATAAGTGTTACTTGCTATAACTGTGGAGATGATTCGACTATCGATTATAGTCAGGAAAATGGCTATAAACTTGTAGCTTGCAAAAGCTGTGGTCTTTTATACGTTAATCCTCGTCCTGATGATAAAGATATATCATTATCGGCAAAAACAGGAGTGCATCAAGGTGAAAATTTAATTGATGTAACTGGTAAATTATCTTATAAAAAAGTCAATAATTACATCAGTGTTCTAAAGGATATTTTTGGTAATTCTCTGCCGCTTAATGTTAATTCGTGGTTAGACATAGGTTGTGGTCACGGGGAATTATTACTAACAATTCAGAATTTTGCAACCGACAGGAAAATTTTATTAAAAGGATTAGAACCAAATGATTCAAAACGTCAGTCGGCATTAAAGCATAATTTAGATGTCAGCAATTTCAATCTCGGTGAACATTACCATAAGTACGATGTAGTATCAGTTCTTAATGTGTATTCTCATTTACCTAATCCTCCACAGTCTATTACGGAATTTAGGTCTCTTCTGAATCCTGGCGGAATGATCCTGTTAGAAACTGGAGATACAGCACATTTGTCTGCTGATGAACAGTTGCGCCCCTTTTATTTGCCAGATCATCTAAGTTTTGCTTCAGAAAAAATTGTTGTAGATATTTTAGAAAGAAGTAACTTTGAGATTTTAGTAATTAAAAAGTACCCTGCAATCAAATTTAGTATTACAAGACTATTAAAAGAATCTGCCAAGCTGGTTCTTCCAAATAAAGTATCTAATTTCCAACAGCTTCTCAGATATCAAAAGTATGCTGATATTGATATGTATATTTTAGCTAGACTTAAGTCATAAGGATATACTCTCGGTTGTAGTTGATGCCCATAGTTTCAATAATTTGACATTCAATAGAGGGTGTTTTAAAAGTCCCTCATGATGTATCCAATATCTTGAGATACCCCTAAATACCCCTGAAAAAGGGGGGTCAGTAAGTGTATAAAGTCACAATCTAAAACTTTTCAAACAACCTCTAATCAATTACAGCTTTTCACGAGTGTTGATCATTAAGTTGCATTAAACAACTAGTATGCTAAAAACCTTAAAAGGAACGGTTAAGTCATCAATACAGGCAATAGGACTTGACCTGCATCGCCTTTCGCCCAGTCAAAATCCATTTTTTCAACTCCGCAAGGGTTTGAAGAAATTCAATGTAGATTTAGTATTTGATATTGGTGCTAATACAGGACAATTCGCCACTGAGTTACGCTCCATAGGCTATAAAGGCCGGATCATCAGCTTTGAACCGCTCTCAGATGCCCACAAAAAACTAAACCAAGAGGCTGCTCGCGTTTCGCAGTGGCAAGTTCACCCCAAAATTGCTATTGGAGATTTTGACGGAGAAATCGAGATTAACGTCGCTGGTAATTCGGTATCCTCTTCAGTCTTACCTATGTTAGAGGCTCATGCAACGGCTGCGGTTGAATCTGCATATATCAGTACTGAGAAAGTAGCGATCGCTCGTTTGGATTCTATTGCGTCCAATTATCTTAGTGGTAAAGAGAATTACTTTATTAAAATAGATACACAGGGCTTTGAATGGCAGGTTTTAGATGGCGCTCAAGAAACACTTGCCAACGCCCAAGGTGTACTATGTGAACTATCCCTTGTACCCCTCTATGAAGGACAGCGATTATGGTTAGAAATGATAGAACGACTTAATTCACAAGGTTTTAGCCTCTGGGCAATTCAAAAAGGCTTTACAGATCCACGAGATGGTCGTACCCTTCAGGTTGATGCCATATTCTTCCGATTAAACAGTTAACCACAGAGCGATCGCCCTGACAAAAATCCTTTAACTGGGAGCGATCGCCCTGAAAAACATACTTTAACTGCGATCACCACATTTTCCTTACTACCTGTTCCTTCCCTTATCCCGAACTCAGCTTACCTACTTTCCTAGACAAACTCACATGAAAATCTCCAGAGCCAATTTACTCGTAGCAGTTATTTGTAGCTCACCTTGGTTTTTAGCTGCTTATGGTGCAGAAAGTCACCTGGGAAAAACGTCGATATTCCTACTAGTTACCTTAGTATCATCTGCATGTTTACTAGTAATTTCTCAATCAAGTTCCTCCCTAATAAGAAGCAGAGAAATTTATTTTTCAAGAAATGACTCATTTCTTAGAGATTTTTTTTTCTACCTCATAGTAACTAGTTATTGTTTGTTTATTTCAGGTGTTGCTTATCTTATAGTTCAGCACTCTTTTAACTTTGCTTACGTAAGATATGTCTACTATCGATCATCTGATACTCTCAGTATGGTATTTTATGGTAATAAATATATTGCTATGGTTTTCAACTGGTTTATTTCTCCCCTAACACCCATATATCTACTAACGATAAAAAAATTTTCTATCAAAGATTTAATTGTGTCGATAGTTTTCCTTGCGTCTGGTTTAGCTATCGGTGGCAGGTTTGATGCCTACCGTTTAGCAATCATCCTAATTATAAATTATTCTCTGGCAAGAAGAAAAATTGCAAGAGACATTAACTTAAAAAACAAAAATTTTATTGCTGCTATTGTTTCCATAGCAATTCTGCTATTTTTGGCGATCGCGTTAGGAGCAAATAGACAAGCATATAGATATGCTGACAATGTTTCTTTCTGGTTCTTATTCACAGAAGCATTCAAATCATTGTACAATTATCATACTATTCAATTTCCTGTAATCTATACTTCATTTAATACGCCTATGCAACATGGTATTTTTACTGGATTACTTACACCTTTTTATATACTCTCTGGTTTGAAATCACCAGAGGGTGCGCTATATGAGCACCTCGATCAGACTATATATTATACTGAAGATGGTTCATCAGCAGCTAACGCTTTTGGGACATCAATAATGTTCTTTTTAAGATTAGCAGACTCAAACGTTGCTTTAGGCATTATCCTGTTCTTTACATCTTTCTTATTGTTTTTCTACGTTTTTACCAAATTGACAAGTCAAACAGAGAAATTCGTCCTGATAAAATTTTTACTATATTCGTTCTTCTTTTCTGCCTTTAAACCTTTTATGTTTGGTTTTTCATGGTGGTTTTGTGTTATGGCAATTTTTATTTACTGTCGAAGTGAATTAACAAGGCAACCTCAGAAGATGATAGACCACGTAAGCTCGACTTGATTGATTTTCTAGGTGACTTGATCAGAAAGTTACGCCTAGGGTAAAGCCCTGAATGGATAAGTTCGAGTAAGAGGTGTGAGATTACTAAGGTGAATACTACCGTCTAATTATTAATTGTATGAAGAATTATGAGATGAAATTGCATTTCACTATAGTAACAGTTGTATTTAATGATGCTGTGGGTTTAGAAAGAACGATAAGTAGTGTTATTAATCAAACATATAAGGGCATAGAATTTATTATTATTGATGGTGGTTCAAGTGATGGAATCATAGAAACGATCAAAAAATATGAGGGAGACATCGATTTATTCATAAGCGAAAAAGATCGTGGTATCTATGATGCTATGAATAAAGGAATTAAATATTCCAACGGTGATTTTATTATTTTTATGAATGCTGGTGACATTTTTGCATCAGATGATGTTTTGTACCGAGTATTCAATAAAATCACCGAAAAAGAACTCGCTTACTTTGGTAGAGCTTTAATGCTAGGCGAAAAATTGACGTGGACTCTTCCCCCTCAGGAAATGTCGGATCCATTAAGAATTGACGCATGGTCAAGAAAATATTTGCCAATACACCAGAGTATTTTTTTTCCACGTTCTTTTTATATTTGTCATCATTACGATGAAAATTTTAAGATAACTGGTGATTCTGAGTATAAGCTCCGCTATTTAAAAACAAATAAAAAGTTTATTTTTGTAGATGTTGAGATATGTCACTTTAGCTTAGGAGGTATTTCCACTAAGTCAGATGATTTAGCTACAGCAATGTGTATGTTCAAAGAAAAAATTAATCTTGTGAATTTATACTACCATGGATTAGATCGAATTATCAATAAATTTCTTTGTATTACATATTTTATTAAGTTCGGCATAAGGACTATGCTAGGGCAGGAAAGATATCAAAAAGTCTTGTATCTTCTTAGTAGGCTTAGAGCATATTTTTAGAAAATTTTCTGATTTTAACACTTTACATCATGGGGGTTTGTTATGGGCATAAAATGGAAATTAAAAGCAAAGATACAGAATCTAGTTAGTCTTCTCCCGCCAAGTATCTCCTATTCTACCTATTACTGGATACAGAGAAACTTTGGCTCTTTAAAAAAGAATAAGCTTAATCCCATGAGCAGACTACAAGCGGGGATGGAAACTTGTAAACACATTGAAAATGTCGGTCAATCACCTGTAGGGACTACATTTTTAGAGGTAGGTACAGGAAGGAGAATTAATACTCCTCTAGCATTTTGGCTGTTAGGAGCAGAAAAAATTATTACTGTCGATTTAAACCCTTATTTAAAAGAGGAACTTGTTAAAGCAGATTTAGAATATATCAAAAATCATGCTACTCAAATTGAAGATTTGTTTGAGAACCGTATTGTCAATAATCGCTTAAATCTTCTGATTGAATTCACTCAATCCCCCTTCAATTTGCAGGATTTATTAAAATTTATTAATGTTGATTATATCGCACCGGGGGACGCTTCCCAACTGAGCATACCCTCAAACTCTATTGACTTTCACACATCCTATACTGTCTTTGAGCATATTCCCCCAGAAATAATTAAGGCAATTATTAAGGAGGGTAAAAGAGTATTAAAGAGTAATGGGCTGTTTGTACACAAAATAGATTACAGCGATCACTTTTCCCATTCAGATAAATCCATTTCTGCTATTAACTTTTTGCAATTTTCGGATAGTGAATGGAATAGAATTGCCGGTAATAGATATATGTATATGAATAGATTACGCCACGATGATTTTAGAAAATTGTTTGTAGACTTAGACACTTCAATTTTATTAGATGAAGTAAATGAAAGTTTGGATGCCAGGAGTTCTCTGAACAAAATCAGTTTAGACTCTTTCTTTTCGCAAAAAGATACAGAGATACTTGGTATTACATCAGCATGGATAGTTTCTCATTTTTAGAAACTGCTATCATTTACCCCGATCTTAACTCCATTGGTTATTGGCTGGCTTTGGTGAGTTTGCTGAAGAGCTTGGTAAAAGTCATCTGGCTAATAGCTACATTGAAATTGAATCCAATTGCTAATCAGTAGAAATATTCTGTCAATAGAAATGAAAATAGTTTACTTACATCAGTACTTCAACACCCCTAAAATGCCTGGAGGTACTCGCTCTTATGAGATGGCTCGACGCTTAGTAGACATGGGTCATGAAGTCCATATGATCACCTCATGGCGGCAAAATGATGGGCATCAAGAGTATTTTGAGACTGAGGAAGCTGGAATTCATGTTCATTGGTTGCCAATCCCATACTCTAATCATATGAACTATAATTCTCGTATCTGGGCATTTCTTCGCTTTGCCATGGGAGCAGCACGTAAAGCTGCATCTTTAGCCGGTGATTTGGTGTTTGCAACCAGTACTCCACTTACCATTGCACTACCCGCTGTATATGTGGCGAGGAGACAATCCATACCCATGGTATTTGAAGTGCGAGACCTTTGGCCAGAAATACCAATTGCGATAGGGGCATTAAACAATCCCATACTCCGTGTAGCGGCTATTTGGTTAGAACAGTGGGCATATAGTAACTCTGAAACAGTAGTTGCTCTATCCCCTGGAATGCGTGATGGAGTTTGTCGGACAGGCTATCCTTCTCAAAGAGTTTCAGTAATACCTAATTGCAGCGACAATACATTTTTTTATCCTGACTCTGCAATGGGATATACCTTTCGTAGTTCACGTCCTTGGTTGAGAGATAGACCTTTGTTAGTTTACACAGGTACCTTTGGAAAAATTAATGGCGTAGGTTACCTGGTAGAACTTGCATCTGAATTATTACACATTGACCCAGAAATTAGACTTCTGCTGATTGGTGATGGTCTGGAACATAAACAAGTATTAAATCAAGCTCAAGTTGCGGGCGTCTTAAATCTAAATTTATATTTAGAACCTAAGCTGCCTAAAAACCAAATTCCAACAGTACTAGCGGCTGCAGACATGGCCGCCAGTTTGTTTCTTGATATACCTGAGATGCAAGCTAATTCAGCCAATAAATTTTTTGATGCTCTAGCTTCTGGTACACCAGTGCTGTTGAACTATGGAGGGTGGCAAGCTCAACTAGTTGAAACAACAAATGCCGGTATTGTGACTTGGCGTATGCCAATTTTACAGGCAGCAGAATGTATAGCAGCAAAACTCAATGATCGTGTCTGGCTCCAACAGGCTGGTAAAAATGCTCGTAATTTGGCAGAGCAAAAGTTCAACCGGGATATACTAGCTAACAAGCTAGAAAAAATACTTACTGCCGCAGTGAGTGGTCAAGGACAAAAAGCGAGCGAGATCAGTCCAGCTGAATATTTTGTGCACAGCGAAATAACTTAGGACTTTGCACAAAAATGGAATACCTGTCATAGCGGAAGCGCTAATACTGCTATCTGATCATCCAAATTTGGTTAGCCAAAAGGGAAGAAATGCTCGAGCCTTAGCTCAGACCCATTTTGATAGAGAGAACTTATCTCAACAATGGGTACGAACGCTTGAGAAATTAATATGAGTTTTCGGCCTTAAATAGTTGTTTAGTAAATCTTAACTGTATGGAGAAGTCAATAAAGTATCTTCTAGATCGTTTTGTAGCGACTCTAGTGCTCATTCTATTTAGCCCCTTGTTACTAACCCTAGCCCTATTGGTGCGGCTAAAATTAGGAAGCCCTGTTCTGTTTTGTCAACAGCGTCCGGGACTGAAAGGACGCCCCTTTACCATCCTCAAATTCCGCACCATGACAGATCGGCAGGATATTGATGGTAACTTGCTACCTGATGCTGTACGGTTAACTCCCTTTGGGCGTTGGTTAAGAAGCACATCTCTAGATGAATTACCCGAGTTAATCAATGTCATGAAAGGAGAGATGAGTTTTGTCGGACCTCGCCCTTTATTGATGAAATATATAAACCTTTACACTCCTGAACAAATGCGCCGTCACAATATGAAACCGGGGATTACTGGTTGGGCACAAATCAATGGTCGCAATGCTATAGAGTGGGAAGATAAGTTTAAACTTGACCTGTGGTATATCGATAATTGGAGTCTGATACTGGATTTAAAGATTTTATTCATGACTGTGGAAAAAGTTCTGAAACGCCAAGGTATTTCACAGAGCAACCATGCCACAATGAGGGAGTTTACAGGTACTCAATCCAAATCGTCTCAATAAGGTTTTTCGTTGGCATTATGTTCAGGAATTGTTAATCAAATTTAAGACATCATTGAATATTTATCTCTACGGCTGTGGTGGACATGCCAAGGTCATCTTAGATATTCTTCACCATCAGGGGAAATTCGTCAAAGCTTTCATCGATGATCATCCCCCTGCAACATTCAGTAATATACACGGCATTCCTATAATCCAGTCACAAACAGCATTATCTGAAATTACCCCCGATTCATCATCTTGGATTGTTGCCATTGGTAATAATCGCATCCGCGCAACCATAGTAGAAAAATTAACAAAACAAGGTCATTCCTTCACCACAGCCATTCATCCCTCTGCCCAAATTGGTGTGGGAGTGAAAATTGGAGGGGGTACTGTAGTCATGGCCAATGCAGTGATTAACATAGATACCACCTTGGGAAATCATGTCATTGTAAATACCGGGGCTACCATCGATCATGACTGTATTATTGGCGATTACTCCCACATTGCTCCGGGAAGTAATCTATGCGGTCAAGTGAAATTAGGAGCGGGAGTACTCTTAGGTGTAGGAACTCATGTATGTCCTTGTGTTGAAATCGGTAATCACACAACCTGTGGTGCTGGATCTGTGGTGATTAGATCTCTTCCTGATAACTGCCTAGCCTACGGTTGTCCCGCCAAAATCATCAGAACTAGCTTGCCATAATACATCAAATAAATATATGCCCAAACAAATCCTCCTCTCAACTCCTCATATGGGTTTTGAGGAACTTGCCTTTATCCAAGAAGCCTTTGATACAAATTGGATTGCCCCCGTTGGACCTCATATAACTGCCTTTGAGGAGGAATTTTGCCAAACCGTCGGCAGCACCCACGCCGCTGCCGTAGTTTCCGGTACTGCCGCTCTCCACCTCGCTCTCCGTCTCATCGGTATTCAACCAGGGGACGAAGTTTTCTGCTCTACCCTCACCTTCATCGCCAGCGCCAGCCCTATCACGTACCTCGGTGCCAAACCAGTTTTTATCGATAGCGATCGCACATCCTGGAACCTCAACCCGGATTTACTGGTAGCAGAACTTTCACGTCGTGCTAAGTTAGGAACCCTACCCAAAGCCGTTCTGCTCGTCCATCTCTATGGTCAGAGTGCAGATATTGACCCAATACTCACAGCCTGTAACCAGTATAACATCCCCCTCATTGAAGACGCGGCGGAAGCACTAGGCGCTACCTACAAAGGCAAAACTCCCGGCACTTTCGGCAAAATTGGTATATACTCCTTCAACGGCAACAAAATCATTACCACCTCTGGGGGAGGTATGCTAGTCTCTGACGACCCAGAAATAGTTGCCCAAGCAAAATTCCTAGCTACTCAAGCCCGTGATCCGGCTCCCCACTATGAACACACCACTATTGGTTATAACTATCGTCTGAGTAATGTTTTAGCTGGAATTGGTCGCGGACAACTCCGAGTTTTAAAGGATCGGGTTGAAGCCAGACGACGCAACTTTCAAATCTACCAAGAGGCATTAAGTGATATTCCCGGTATAGAATTTATGCCTGAAGCCTCCTTTGGACGCTCTACCCGATGGCTCACCTGTATTACTATTGACCCAGAAAAATTTGGCTGCGATCGCGAAAACCTACGTCTAGCCCTAGCAGCCCAGAATATTGAATCCCGACCTGTTTGGAAACCTATGCACCTACAGCCAGTCTTTGCTCACTGCGATCGCATTGGCGGTGAAGTAGCTGAATATCTGTTCCACCATGGCTTATGCTTACCCTCCGGTTCTAACCTCAGCGATACTGACTTAGAGAGAGTTATATTAGCTATCCGTTCTACCCACTAACTTGGGTGAATTACTAAGGTATTTGATGAGACTAAATCACGGCTCGTGTCGAAGTGCTATCGCCTACCTATAGTAGTGCTGGTGCGATCGCTGCCCTCAAAGAAAATGAAAACAGACAAGCTATTTTACCGTATATTCCTAAATCAACCAGGTATCCTAGCCGAACTTATACCAGGAATCCCTCTAGACTGTGAGTTTGAATACTCCGCCCCAGTGATTAAAGAACAGGAATTTCGCCACGATGGGGTATTAACTCCCATAGGGGACGACCTTAACTTACCCATAGTATTTCTGGAAGCCCAAATGCAACCAGACAAAGGTTTTTATGGGCGCTATTTTGCAGAAGTTTACTTATATCTGAAACAATACAACATCAGCAGACCATGGCGGGGACTAATCATCCTCAAATCCCATAGTCATGAACTGGGGTCAGAAATACCTTATCGATCAATCTTAAAGGAAGACGTACAGAGACTTTACCTGGAAGACTTGCTGTCAGAGACAGACCTAAGTCCTAACCTGAGAATATTACAGTTAATTGTTCTCCCTCAAAACAGAGTGGGTGAAGCAGCCCAAAAACTACTGCAAAATCTAGAGAGCAAAACACAATTCACACAAAGACTAGACCTGATCGAGGCTATACTAGTAAGCAAATTCCCCCAAATCAGTCCAGAGGAAATATTGAAGATGTTAGACCTGAAAACAGCAGATATTACCCAGACAAGATTCTATCGGGATGTGTTTCAACTAGGAGCTAAGGAGGGTAGAGAACAGGGTAAAGCCGAAGGTAAAGCCGAAGGTAAAGCCGAAGGTAAACAGGAAGGTGAAGCCCAGCTAATTATCCGTCAGGTTAATCGTCGCTGTGGAATATTGTCACCCAACCAAGAAGCTCAAATCCTTTCCTTAGACCTCAATCAACTGGAGTCACTAGGGGAAGCCCTCCTAGATTTTACTACCATTGCTGACCTAGAAGCTTGGTTAAATGGTACACATCAGGAAAAATAGGAATATACTACCAAATATAGCTGATGCGATCGCCTTTAACACTACCCTGGGGCGATCAATACTGTTATACAAAGAATTTTGATAAATACCACAAATTACTGGAGTTTGCAGGATGTTGTAGGGGCGAAGCTTATGGGCGATAATTTAAGGGAAAAATTAGACATCTAGATATCCCATAAGCTTCGCCCTGCCCCATAAATATCTTAAGTAAAGGTGAGATAACCGGATATCTGGGGAAAATTATCTCAGATCAAAAATTTGCCTCTAACATAGGCATATAGCTGAAATCTTATCCACGGATATGGTCAAACCTCTGCGCTTATTAACCCTAGCTGGTTGCTTGGGAATGTTTACTATAGCCACTGCTATCCCCCTGCGTCTAGCCATAGCACGTCAACAAAATCCCCAACCCCAAGCCATTTTGATGCTCAGTGGGGAAGACAGCAGAGCCAAATTCACCCGAGAAATGGCTCAAAAATTCCCAGATCTTCCCATTTGGGTTTCCGTGGGCGAACCGGAAATCCGCCGCATCTTAGGTGACCTTCACAGCCAAAAGCTACAGGGAGGCGATCGCATCCAGTACGACAACCGCGCCACAGATACAGTAACTAATTTTACCACAATGGTTGCACCTTTGCAACAAAATAATATTCGCCACGTCTATCTCGTCACCTCAGACTACCATATGCCCCGCTCCCAGGCGATCGCCACTATTGTCTTTGGTAGTCAGGGAATCGCCTTTACTCCCGTCCCCGTCCCCTCCCAAAGCTCTCAGAGAGAAGCTCGAACACGTATTGCTAGGGACATAGGGCGCTCAGTGGTTTGGCTAGTTACCGGGCGCACCGGAGCCAGTTTCAATCCCCGCTTGCAATCGGCGACAGGTAATAGCAGATCATAAATTTGTCAATTTACTCAGTCAATTTACTCAGTCAATTTACTAAGTCAATTTACTAAAAATATACCCCAAATAACCCCGACTTTTGGTAATGTACAAGTGTTCCGAAAAGTCGGGGATTTCATTAGATATCTCCACAATAGAATGTATTAATTTGTCATAAGTTGTAGGGGTGAAGCTTATGGGCGTTAATTTAACTGAAAAATCAGACATCTAGATATCCCATAAGCTTCGCCCTGCCCCCATAAATAGGTTCCATAATTTCTTTTCTGGGGATGTCTATTAGACATCTGGTGGTAATTAAATGTGCATAACCTGAAACCCATTCTAGAGACGTTCTATAAAACGTCTCTACATTAGACCTGTCCGAAAAAGATGCAGGGACAATTCATGAATTATCCCTACCAAGGGTTTCAGGTTACGCATATTTAATTTTCGGAGATGTCTATTATTAATGCTTAGTTTGTGACAAATTTAATTTTAAACTGTTTGATCACACTTTCCCATCCATAACTATGCGAATAACATATTTTCTGCTTAGTCTTTTGAAAAAAACTGTTTTTATCAAAAATATTACCCATTTTCTCCAAACTTCATCAAGAACAAAAAAGCATCTGATTCTGTATTTAACTGACTCTCTACTATTTTTATTGGCAATTTATATTGCATTTTCCATAGATTCCCACAGTTTATTTCCTTTGGATATACTGAGTAAATATCTCCCTTATATTATTCCGCTGATTACCGGAAAAATCCTGTTATTTTCCCTACTGGGAATGTACAAAAATGTACTAAAATACAGTGAATTTGCCTTTTTATATACAGCCTTCAAATCAGTTATTTTGGGACAAGGAGGATTGATCATCCTGGATTTGGTTTTCCGGATCAATTTCCTACCTATTTCTGTTCAGATAGTAGATACTTTAATCACACTAATTTTAATAGTCACAATCAGACTCATAGCGCGATGGCTGTTATATGGTTTGAGTTCCCCCCTGAGATTAAAACTCCCGTCTCAAACCAATATTAGTGTAGCAGATAGCAAGCAACTCCTGCAACCAGTAATTATCTATGGAGCCGGACAAGCTGGATTTCAACTATCCCAAGCACTTGTTCTGGATAACAACTTTGAGATTATAGCTTTTGTGGACGACAATTCACAACTATGGAAACATACGATTAATGGCATTCAGGTTTATAGCCCTGAGAAGTTGGAATATCTGATTAACAAGTACCAGGTACAGCTAGTACTCTTAGCAATTCCATCAGCAACGCCCAAAAGAAAGCAAGAAATTGTTGCGGAACTTAAAGCTCTAGATATAGAAGTGAAAACAGTACCCACTCTAGCAGAAATCATATCAGGTAAAGTCTCCATTGCGCAACTCCGGAAAATCAATATAGGTGATATTTTAGGACGAGAAGAAGTTCTCCCAGATCCCAAGTTACTGCAAGTCAACATCACAAATAAATCTGTTTTAGTCACAGGAGCGGGTGGTTCTATTGGTTCAGAACTCTGTCGTCAAATTGCTCAACAACAACCCCGCCACCTAGTTCTATATGAATTAAATGAATTTGCACTATATAACATTGAAATAGAGTTACGAGAAACCTACCCTAACTTATCTTTTTCTGCTTGTTTAGGCTCAGTAACTGATGCCCAACGCCTGAAACAGGTAATTACAGAATATAATATTGATACTTTATATCATGCTGCGGCTTACAAGCACGTTCCTTTAGTAGAAATGAACCCTGCCCAAGGGGTGATTAACAATATTTACGGTACACTAGTAGCTACGCGCACGGCCAATGAGTGTAAAGTTAAGACTTTTGTCTTAATTTCCACCGATAAGGCTGTACGACCCACCAGTGTGATGGGAACAACCAAACGAGTGGCTGAGTTGATTTTGCAAGCTTTATCAAAACAGCCGGATACCTACACCCGTTTGCTCATGGTCAGGTTTGGTAATGTGTTAAATAGCACGGGTTCAGTAGTACCCCGATTTCAACAACAGATTTTACAGCGACAACCGATTACTATTACCCATCCCGAAATTACTCGCTATTTTATGTCCATTCCCGAAGCAGCTCGCCTGGTCATTCAAGCTGGCGCTCTCGGTGAGGGGGGAGAGGTTTTCCTCTTGGATATGGGGGAACCAGTAAAAATTTACGATCTGGCGGTGCAAATGGTAGAACTCAGTGGTCTAGTTTTAGGGAAGGACATTGAGATTAAAATCACAGGTTTGCGTCCAGGAGAGAAGCTCTATGAAGAGTTGTTGATTGAAGAAGAGAATGTTGAAAAAACTATACATCCGAAAATTTACTCCGCCCAGGAAGCAATGATACCTTGGACAAAGCTAGAGCCATATCTGTATCAGCTTTTCTTAGCAGCCCAAGAAGAAGACAAAGATACTCTCTTATCTCTGCTCAAGGTCCTGGTTCCTGAATATTACTCTCTACAGTTATCATCCCAACTGATGAGTAAATCTGCTGAGTAAATCTGCTTGACACTCCCCATGGGGACTTCCAGAAGCTTGTAGAGACGTTGTATGCAACCTCTCTACAACCATTAATTACCGGAGATGTTTATTAGACATCTGGTGAAAATGAATGTAGGTACAATTCATGTAGGGACAATTCATGAATTGTCCCTAGAACGTCGATTCAGTAATGCTAGGTAATTTGTTTTTACCTTGTAGGGGCGAAGCATTCGGGTGATAACCTATCGCTGAAACCAATTCATATTCCGTCCGAATGCTATACGCCCTTACGATTAATGAATCGGTGTTCTAGAAAGGGTTTCAAATTACCCACATTCAATTACCGGAGAGATACAGCACATTCCATCTACATGAGGTACAATATGAACAGGCAAGACTTGTACTGAGCTTGTCGAAGTATGCCTGTGCTACAAGGGTTTTATCATTAATATCTGTACCTCATCATAACGAAAAATGCTGTATAATGAAACACAGGAGGTAATGAATCATGTATCAAAGTGAAGCACCCCCGCAAAAAAACTTGCCCACCATGTATGATTTACCCAGTGAGGGTGACAATGAGGAAGAATTAGAGTCCACCATTCATCCCCGTCCACCCTGGGAAACTTTGCCGACGATGTATGATTTACCTAGTGAAAATCCAGAGGAACCAGGGTTGCCAGACGAATTTCATGACTTTCAACCACAATTATTACGGGAAACCTGCCAATCTCCTGTTTATCCCCAGGAAGAAATGTTCATTGGTACGGATTTAAACTTATATTATGATGTGCGCCATTTTGCATGGTATAAAAGACCAGATTGGTTTTTAGTGTTAGGTGTACCCGCTTCAGAAAAACAAGAGGATATGCGCTGGAGTTATGTCATTTGGCAAGAAGGACTAGCGCCATTTTTAATCGTAGAATTATTATCACCAGGTACAGAAGCAGAAGATTTAGGACAAACATCAAGAAGCGCGAATAAACCACCGACAAAATGGCAAGCTTATGAACAGTATTTGCGATCGCCCTACTATGTTATTTTCGATAGATATGAAAATCGCCTCCGAGTATTTCAACTCATGGGCATAAAATATCAAGCAGTGGAACTGGTAGAACCAAAATTCTGGTTTCCTGAATTGCAATTAGGAGTAGGGGTTTGGTCAGGAAAATATCAAGGTACAGAAGGTTTGTGGCTACGTTGGTATAATGAGGATGGTGATTGGATTCCTACTTTTGCTGAAAGCGCACAACAGGAAAAACAACGAGCAGAACAAGAAAAACAACGAGCAGAACAAGAAAAACAACGAGCAGACAAACTAGCGGAAAAACTGCGAGCTTTGGGAGTGAATTTAGATGAAATTTAAAGGAATTTAAACAAGCAAGCCAGGTAATAATTTTCTTGGCTAATAGCCTATTTCAGCTTTAATGTTCATGTAGATGGAATGTGCTGTATATGAAGAACATTTATACAGAAAACAGCAATCAAACTCTAGAACAAAGAAAACAAGAAGCATTACAAACAGCCGCAAAATGTCAGCAAATTCTCCTAGAACAGGGAGCAAAAGAAGTAATATTATTTGGTTCTTTATCAGGAGAAAGCCCTTGGCATTGGCAATCTGATTTAGATTTAGCAGTGACAGGAATGTCGGAAAAGCAACAATGGGAGGCATATTCTCTTCTAGAAAAAATCGCACCTAATTGGTTAAAAATAGATTTGGTAGCATTAGAAGAACTACCAGATTTTATCCGTTCTCGGATTCTCAAAGAAAAACTCATGCCAACTAATAAATATTTAGCCTTAAAAACTCGCATTGAAGACGAGATGATGGCTTTAGAGCAGAATTTTCAAGCTTTAAAGCAATTAATTGCTCAAGCAGAAAGTATTCCAGAAATTGCCCTCACTCCTGCGTTATCTAGCTATATTTGTGATTTTTACACAGCCTGTGAGCGAATTAGTGAAAGAATTGCTGTTACTTTAGATGAGGGAATGCCAAAAGCCGAAAATTGGCATGAACAACTATTGTTACAAATGGCAGAAATTGGTGGGGAAAATCGTCCTCCTGTCTGGCAAGGTTCACTATTATTACAATTAAATGATTATCGGAAATTTAGACATTTAGCACGTCATAATTATAATTTGCAATTGCGAAAAGAAAGAGTATTAGAATTAGCCCAACAAACAGAAATAATTATCGTCAAAATCCAAGAGGCGATCGCACTTTTTAATCAATGGTTAGAATCTCAAGCAAAATAAATAAATATAGCATTTACCAAGCTAGTGAGGTACAGAGTTTTTTATCTTAGGAAATTGGGAATTGCGAATTGGGAATTGGGAACAGTAAATAAATTAGGGTGTACCTCATGAGACTGGGAAACGCTATAAATAAATAAATAATAAATCAATAATTAGGGCTTGCTGAATAAAGACAAAAGCTAGATATATTAGACCTCTCCAAAATAGAATGTATTAATTTGTCATAAGTTGTAGGGGCGAAGCATTCGGGTGATAACCTATCGCTGAAACCAGTTCATATTCCGTCCGAATGCTATACGCCCTTACGATTAATGAATCGGTGTTCCAGAAAGGGTTTCAAATTACCCACATTCAATTACCGGAGAGATACAGCACATTCCATCTACATGAGGTACAATATGAACAGGCAAGACTTGTACTGAGCGGTTAGTTAGCTTCTACTGAGCAACTTGTACTGAGCCTGTCCTGAGCCTGTCCTGAGCCTGTCCTGAGCCTGTCCTGAGCCTGTCCTGAGCCTGTCCTGAGCCTGTCCTGAGCCTGTCCTGAGCCTGTCCTGAGCCTGTCCTGAGCCTGTCCTGAGC
>NZ_JACJPU010000066.1:0-22746 GCF_014696235.1 Sphaerospermopsis sp. FACHB-1194
TAACTTGAGTTGTGTTTTGATGGATAAAAGCATTTGCTGATGTCAACACTATACTTTATTATTTAATTCTGACACATTTTGCCTAATTTTTTAGTCAACTTATTCCATGTATACGTCAAATACTTGTAGTTTGGTATGTACTTGTATAGGTTTGTCTAGTAAATTGTCAACTTAGGACAAGCTCTTCTAGGAAAAGTTAACTAGATCAGCAACAAAAGCTGAATGCTGACTATTTACTTAAAAAATGCCTGAAAGATTACCGAAAAGGTATCATTTTTTGTTTGTAAATTTTCCCCAAAAGCGTCATCACCAAAATCATAGATATTCCTTCCCCAATTAAAACTAATACTAGAACGATTAGCACTATCTCCCCAGGAATAACGTGAGGAAATTCCGTAACTGTCAATACTTCTTTGGGGTGAGAAATAAGCAGTGAAACTGGCATTTTTACCTAAAGATGCTGTTAAACTAGCTTGAATTTTATTACCTGTAGAATCTGGTAACAAGTCTAAAAGTTGACTAATCTGCAAAGAAAAAATATTGAAATTTAGGTTTGCACCAACACTGACAAAATTATCCACAGGATTATCTAAAAAATTATCTTGATCTCGATCCCAAGCATAACGAAATCCTGTAAATAAACCCAGATTTGTATTAGGACTGAATCTAAATTGTTTAGATAAACTGCCTTCAACTTTACTATAATAATCTTTGTCACCACTATTATAGGCGATCGCCCCCAAGTTTAACAACCAATTATCCCAATTAATTGTATAATCTCCACCTACATAAAGTTTCACATTCTCAGAAAATATCGCCCCAGTATAATAACGCAAAACACTATTATAATTAGTAATGTTTCCTGTCAAACTCAAATGGGGATAATAATTAGTTTTTTTATTTAAAATATTCACAGTCTCAAAATTAACATCTCTCTGTAACAAAGACATATAAGCTTGAATATAAAAATTATTTAAGTTTGCAGAATTGATACTATTACTAATTCCATTTTCATTTGTTGCTACAGCAAAATTAACATCAGAATTAATTCCTCCCTCTCCTCCTACTCTCAAAACTCTCCTTTCTTCCCCTGTGGGAACATAACGAGATGTTTGAGAAAAAGAACGTTTGGTTACAGGAGATATTCCCAACCACACACTATTAAACTTACCCGCAGGTATGTTTGATGTTCTCTTAACTCCATTACCATTATTAACATTTATTTGATTATGTACTGCTTCCCCTACACCACCTTGATAAATCACAAAACTATTTCCAGGAACTCTAATATTATTAGCCGCATTAAATAAATTTCTGTTAATATTAGTATTGGCGTTTGCTGCTGTTCCTTTTAAGTTAGGTTTAATATCCGGTAACATTGCACCTAAAGCACCCAAAGCAGAATTTAAACCCAAATTTTCATCATCAACTATGACATTTACACCTTTAATAGTTCTCCCTAAAACCGCTTTTTGGGCATTAGTTTTGACAATTTGACGTACTTGATAATGACCTAAACTATAGGTATTATCAAGAGATTCACGACGAGAAATAGCAGTTTGATTAGATTGACTATTTCCCGGAGTTGCACCAATATTAGGTAAATACAAATCTATCCCTGTAAATTCACCATTAAAACCTTGATTTTGCCAACCAGGTAATTTAATTAAAGCTAAAGTTTCTGGAGAAATTACATCACCAATATTACCTAATTGTTCAATGCGATTAGGTACAAAAAACCTCGGTTCAATACTCTTTCTATCCACCACGAAAGGAGGTAATAAATTACATTGTTCTCCAGATACAGAAGCATCATTATTAACTAAATAACAGGGTCCGATAAAAGTTTGTTGTAGTTCAAACCCTCTTAAAGTTTGCGGTTGAGATTGAATAATAGAAATTTGGCGATTTTGATTAATTGTTCGCAGTTGTAAATATTCCCCTTGAAAATCAGAAGTAAAAATATTATCCTGGGAAAGACTTTGAATAACTTTACTTTCAATTTGATAAAGAGCATTAATATATAAATTATCAGTACGTTCTGTACCAAAGACAAATTGAGTATCTACTACCGCTTTAGTTAAATGATTAACTGTCAAATCATTCAAAGAAAAAGTAGTTAAAATTGCTGGTACTTTATCTTTTGGCACTGCTTGAGGTGGACTTTTATAAATGTTATCTCCAGAATTAGAATTATCTAATTTAGGTGCTAAAGGTTGATTAGTTTCTAAATCTTTATTTATATCTTTAATATCAGTCTTTTTTAGAGGTAATAAATCTAATGGTTGTTGAGAAAACATAAAATCATTTTCCTCTATCCTTTCAGGAACTAGCAGAGAATGATTTTGATGTATCTTGTAATCTGCATCAGTAGTATCTTCCATTGTTTTGATTTTTTCACGCTGATAACTTTCATCAGATATATCTGGAAATAGCTGTTTTTGGTTTTCTTCAGCGTGGACGGAATTAATAAATACTGCCAACCCAAAAATATAAGTATAAATTGACAGGTGAATGAAATTTATTAGTAAATTTATTTTATTGGTCACAATTATTAAGTAGTCATGCAAAATAAATTTTATATTTGTGAGAGGGAACAGGGAACTCTTAACAGGGAACAGGTAAGGAATACAGACATTTTTGTTTTCACTCAATATGTTAAATTAATTTTGCTTGGGTACTTATACACAGTAAATAAACCTGATAAGTTGCAAATAACAAAAAAGTATATACAGCCGTAGTTTGTACCTTGGGTACAAAGAAAGCGCAACCCAACCAATAGACCTGTCCGAAAATTCAATGTAGAGACGTTGCATGCAACGTTTCTACAAGAATTTTAAAAGACGCACATTTAATTACCGGAAATGTCCAATGCTTTTCAATGTTGGGTTTCGTTCCTCAACCCAACCTACTCAACTGTCAATTATGGTGTATTAATCACCTTAACAGTGCCAACTTTAACATCAATTTGGACATCGTTGTTATCCAATTGGTTAGCTTGTTCATTTACTAAAGCTGTATCTTGAGCAATAGACTGAATATAAACACTATTTCCATTCAAGGTGATAGCACCACCATTACCCGCAGCAAAAGCTTCTGTACCTGCATCATTGGTGACAGCACCAGCATAGGCTGTACTTTTACCCACTGCAACGGCGGAGGATGCTTCGGTTACTTGACCTGCATTTAACTGAAAGGAAGCAGCACCAGCAACACCACCTTCACCTGCAAATGCAGAGTTAGCAAAACCGAAACTTCCAGCAACAACAGCAGCAGCAACTAATAATTGAGATTTGATTTTCAACATGATAATTTTGTCCTGATTTGTGTTTTAAGTTAACGAATTGATTGAGTGAAAATGAACGAACCCCGATTTTTGTCATGTTTAATTTGTGTTTGTGATATTTAAGGTGTAAGTAGTAGAGGCATCAGGTGTTGTTCCCAGTCCCCAGTCACCAGTCACCAGTCACCTACGTAATATATACTAAAAATAGAACTGGTAGCATCAATTATGCTAAATTACAATCCTTTGCATTGCTTACCTTCATCAGAAGAACTACCCGACTCTGACGAAACACCAGTGGATAACGAACTACAAGATTTAATTCCTGGTTTATTAAAAGCCATGTTAGCCTTAATTTGGTCTCAAAGATGGGATTGGTTTTTTGGTGTGGATATGGGAATATATTATGATCCAAATGAACCTGCAATAGTACCAGATGGGTTTTTAAGTATTGGTATTCCCAGGGTAATTCATGAAAAATTACGTTCTAGTTATGTCTTGTGGGAAGAACAGAAATTACCTAGTTTAGTATTAGAAGTAGTTTCCCAAACCTACAGAAATGAATATAGCACTAAAAAAGAATTTTATGCCGATGAGTTAGGGATTTTATATTATGTGGTATATAATCCCCAACGGAAAATAAAAGAAACTTTAGAGGTTTATAAATTAGTTGATGGGGAATATATTTTAATTCCTGGAAATCCCGTTTGGTTGCCAGAAATTGGTTTAGGAATCGGTAAAGAAAAGGGAACTTATCAAGGAATAACCAGAGAATGGTTATATTGGTTTGATGAAAATGGTAAAAGATTTTTAACACCAGAGGAAAGGATTCAACAAAGTGAAGAAAAAAGGAATCAAGCTGAAGAAAAAGCGAAAAAATTAGCTGAAATGTTGAAGAATTTAGGAGTTGATCCTGAAAGTTTGATTTAAATCACCTCTCACACCCTGGAAACAGGGGGAATAGGATAAAAACTGAAAGAAAGATTGTTTTGAACAAGGTTTTCTAACATGACATAACATCATCAAGTTTAATTTGCAAATTGGGAAATAGTCCAGAGATAATTATATCTCATAAACGATATTTTCGCTGTTGATATACGCCATTCACTAATTGACAGACCGTGAAAGTAGGTTGTTTAGGACTACCAATAAATTGCAGTTCACCTAAACCACGAAAATCAACAATCCAATATTCTGGTATTTCCAGAAAAGCATATTCTTCTACTTTTCTAGCATAATCATCTTGCCAATTACTACTCACTACTTCAGCAACTAACTTAATAGTATTACCATTACATATAGGACTACTATTTGATTTTTGAAAAAACTCTGTACACCCAAATCATCTCAAATGTTCCTTGGCTGAAATTCACCTAATTTTCAGCTATTTTTATCTGTATTTGTACAAATATTACAATTTTTATCATATAACTAAAAAATGTCACTTTTTGTTACACACTTGCATTTGCTTGATTCAATAGCTTTATACTAAACCTTAATATTAATAATCACTAAAACAGCCTGTGATCTCAGGTAGTGAGGAGGTATCCTTTCTGCCCAGTTTACACGGCTAACTTTGCCAACACAGGGAAACAATGACAGATACATTAAATTGCACCCCCGGATCTATAGTTAGTTGTCGTAGTCGGCAATGGGTAATATTACCAGATGAAAACCCAGACTTGATCCGCCTTTGTCCTCTGAGTGGTAACGAAGAGGAAATCATTGGTATTTTTCGGCACTTAAACCTAGAAACCCTAGAACCGGCTACCTTTCCTAACCCCACTGCTGACAGTATAAAAGACCACAGCACAGCTTTATTATTGATGGATGCTGCACGGCATTTATTACGTAGTGGGGCGGGTCCTTTTCGCTGTTTGGGTAGGTTGTCATTGCGTCCTCGTCCCTATCAATTAGTACCATTGTTAATGGCTTTAAGGTTAGAAACGGTCAGGTTATTAATTGCTGATGATGTGGGTATTGGTAAAACCATTGAAGCTGGTTTAATTGTCAGGGAATTATTAGACAGGGGAGAAATTGCCAGAATTGCTGTATTGTGTCCTCCCCATTTATGTGATCAATGGCGACAAGAATTAAGAGAAAAATTCCATATTGATGCTGTGGTAGTTCGTTCTGGTACAGCTTCTAAATTAGAACGGGCAATACCTAATGGTTCTCATATTTTTAGTTATTATCGTCATATAATTGTGAGTTTAGATTATGCCAAATCAGAACGGCGCAAAGCTAGTTTTATCGCCCATTGTCCAGATTTTGTGATTGTAGATGAAGCTCATACTTGTACCCGTGCTAGTAATAAGAGTACATCCCAACAACAACGACATCAATTAATTACTGAAATAGCTGAAAAAACCTCCCGTCATTTATTATTACTCACTGCTACCCCCCATAGTGGAATTGAGGAATCTTTTTTATCTTTATTGGGTTTATTAAAACCAGAGTTTGCTAATTTGACTTTGGATCAACTCACAGAAACACAACGAGATAATTTAGCTGGTCATTTTATCCAACGACGACGGGCAGATGTAAAATTGTGGTTGGGGAATGAAACACCTTTTCCACAACGTCAATCTGATGAAGAACCCTATAAATTATCTAAAGAGTATAAAGAACTATTTGAGGAAGTTTATAATTTTGCACGGGGGTTAGTAAAAACTACTACCGTAGATATGACTTATGCCCAACGTCGGGGGCGTTATTGGTCAGCGTTGGCTTTGATTCGCTGTGTGATGTCTTCCCCTGCTGCTGCGATCTCTACTTTAAATCGTAGTTTAAATCGAGAGTCGGGGGAAATGCGAGAGTCGGGAGTCGGGAGTCGGGGGAAATGCGAGAGTCGGGAGTCGGGAGTCGAGAGTCGGGAGTCGGGAGTCGAGAGTCGGGGGAAATGCGAGAGTCGGGGGAAATGCGAGAGTCGGGAGTCGGGAGTCGAGAGTCGGGGGAAATGCGAGAGTCGGAAAATAATAATTACGAATTATTCAGTTCTTATGTTTATGATCCTACGGATTTGGAACAAGCGGTAGATGCTGCACCCAGTGTAATTATAGAACAGGGACTACAAAGTTATAAAGATGTTGATAAACGCAAACTGCGGAGTTTTATTCAAGCTGCGGAAAAATTACAGGGGAATAAAGACCAAAAATTACAAACTTGTACTATTTATGTGCAGAATCTTTTAGCAAATAATCATCACCCGATTATCTGGTGTCGTTATATTGCTACAGCTAATTATGTAGCTGAAAATTTAAAGCAGAAGTTAGAAAAGAAAGGTTCTCAAATTCGGGTAATTGCTATTACTGGAGAACAGTCAGAAGATGAGCGAGAAGTGAGATTAAATGAATTAAAATCCTATCCCCAAAGAATATTAGTTGCTACTGATTGTTTGAGTGAAGGGATAAATTTACAATCTCATTTTAGTGCGGTTATTCATTATGATTTACCTTGGAATCCCAACCGTTTAGAACAACGAGAAGGGAGAATTGACCGTTATGGACAAATAGCAACTCAGGTGAAAAGTTGTTTACTTTATGGTCAAGATAATCCTGTAGATGGGGCGGTTTTAGAAGTTTTAATTCGTAAAGCGGTACAAATACATAAAACTCTGGGAATTACTGTTCCAGTACCAATGGATAGTACCACTGTTTCGGAAGCGGTGTTTAAGTCTTTATTTGATAAAAGTACGGATGCACAACAGTTATCTTTATTGGATTTATTAGATGAGGGAGAATCTGCTGTTGAACAGGTGCATAAACAATGGGATAAGGCGGTGGAAAGGGAGAAAATCAGCCGGACTCGTTTTGCACAAAGGGCAATTAAACCTACAGAAGTTGAACAGGAGTTATTAGAATCTGATGAAATTTTAGGTAGTGAAAAAGATGTAGAAAGATTTGTTAAAAATGCTTGTGAAAAGTTAAATTGTGGTTTGATTGAAAAAAAGCAAGGATGGTTATTACCGTCAATTCCGAGTTTTTTACAACCCGTTTTAGGCAATGAAAAACGTCTACTTACTTTTACTACTCCTGCACCGGAAGGGGTGGAATATGTAGGGCGAAATCATCCTTTGGTTGAAGGTTTAGCACGGCATATTTTAGAGGTGGCTTTACTGAATAATCAAAATGATTTAGTCGCTAGATGTGGTTTTACAATTACGGATACTGTGAGTAAACGGACTACTTTATTGTTATTAAGATTGAGGCATTTATTAAAACAAAAGGTTAAACAAGAAGTTAAACAAAAGGTTAGTAGTAGTGCTTCAGCACCATCAGAAAAGAATGCGCTAAAACGCAACTACGAACTATTGGGAGAAGAATGTGTAGTTGTTGGGTTTACAGGTCCACCCTCTAACCCGGTTTGGTTAGCACCACTGGAAGCAAAAGCTTTGTTGGAACAAGCTAACCCTGTGGGGAATGCTGTTAACCCTAAACAGGAAATTGAGGATTTTTTAAATTCTTTTGATGAGTTAACAGCAGATTTAGAAAAGTTTGCAAAAGAGCGATCGCTTTGTTTATCTCAATCTCATCAACGAGTGAGGAGAATTACTAAGGAGGTGGATGTTAAGGTTACACCACAATTACCGATGGATTTATTAGGTGTGTATATCTTACAACCTGGAAAACGTAAAAATAGTTTATAATTTTTGTCGGAATTAGGATGTACAGAATTATTAATTACCCGTTACCAAAATTGTCATGAAAACTGATACTATTTTTTATGAACTAATTAAAGAACTACCACAAGTCTTTTTTGAACTAATTGGTAAACCTGAAGTCAACCCTAATATTTATGAATTTACAGCACCAGAAGTTAAACAACGATCTTTTCGGTTAGATGGTCTATTTTCCACCCTTCCAGGTTTTGAAACAGAAGCTTTGTACTTTTTAGAACTCCAAACATATAAAGATGAGGAATTTTATGAGCGACTTTTTGGGGAAATTTTTGTTTACTTTCGTCAATACAAACCAGCTAATTTAGAATGGTATGTAATTGTTATTTATGATAGAAGAACTCATGAAATACCACCTCATCCCCGTTATCAAAGCTTGATGTCAAATCATGTCCGTTGTATTTACCTCAATGAACTTACTAATGATAATGAATCCTTAGAAATTGGTATTGCTAAATTATTTGTAGAAACTCCTAAAAAAATTGCTTCCCTAGCTCAAAAATTAATCAATCAAGCTAGAGAAAATTTAACTGATGAAGACTTGCGGTTAAAAGTGTTAGCATTTATTCAAGGTATTATAGTCTATAAGTTTCCAAATCTTACACTGGAGGAAATTCAAACCATGCTTAATTTAGGTGAAGATATAGAAAAAACTGCTTTTTATCAAAGTATCCTGAAAAAAACCAAGTTAAAAGTTGTACCAACACTACTAGAGAAAGGACTTAGTATTCAGGAAATTGCTAAATCATTAGAATTAGATTTAGAGGATGTCAGAAAAGTTGCAGATGAACAATAAATGAATCATAAGTAATTTCCTAGTTTTTATTTTGTCTATTTATTTGAAAATTAAGAACTAGGAAAATCTCATTAGGTAATTCGTAATTCGTAATTCGTAATTCGTAATTCGTAATTCGTAATTCGTAATTCGTAATTCGTAATTCGTGGTTCGTAATTCGTAATTTAAGAAAGAAGAAGCAAGGGAGGATGTTAAAGGTGACAAACACAAATGCAAATGTAAATATCAAAACCAACAATCATATCACGATTACAGATAGAACAAAACAATTTGCTATTAGAATTATTAAGGCTTGTTACTTTCTTGATGAAAAATCAGGAGTTTATCGGACAATATCTAAACAATTACTTCGTTCTGGTACTTCCATTGGTGCAAATGTTAGAGAATCTCAATCCGCTCAATCTGATAAAGACTTTATTCATAAATTAGAAATAGCTCTTAAAGAAGCTAGAGAAACTCAATATTGGTTAGAAATATTAATAGAATCAGAGTTGGTGAGTAAACCAAAATTTACTTCTCTTCTCCAAGAAGCTAACGAAATTGGGAAAATCTTGGTCGCTTCTACCAAAAAACTCAAAGAAAAATAATTACGAATTACGAATTACGAATTACGAATTAAAACTATGATTGGCGTACAATTTGAAGGAAACTTAATCGCAGCAGATATTACCACCGAATTATTAACGGGTAATATCAAAGGACAAACATCGGCAGATTTTGGGTTATCGAAAACTGATAAACTTGAAGATGAAATTGCGATCGCCTGGGGTGATGTTAAAGCTTATTGGGTAGCATTTCAACGCCAACTAGAAAGGTTAAACCCTGAAGATACTGCTACCAGCGTTACCCGTGAAATGTGGGCTGTTCCTTTGTTACGTAGTCTTGGTTATATCCCCGTATATACCCCGAAAGCTGAGGTAGTGGAGGGACAAACCTATGCTATCTCCCATCGTGCAGTATTACCATCCGACTCTTCAATTACGAATTATCCCCCGATCCACATTATTGGTTGTCGTCTGGATATTGATAAACGTCCTCCCAGTGGCACACCCCGGTTATCAGCACACGCTTTAGTACAGGAATATCTCAACAAGACTGAGCATCTTTGGGCTATAACTACTAATGGTTTTCGTTGGCGGTTATTACGTGATTCGTCTTTGATGACTCGCCTTACTTATATCGAATTTGACCTAGAGCAGATTCTTAATGGCGAAAATTTTGCCGAATTTGGTCTATTTTATCGGCTTTTCCACCGTTCCCGTTTACCCCAAACTGCGGATGATGCGGATAAGTGTTTGTTGGAATATTACCATCAAGAGAGTTTGCAGCAAGGGGGAAGGGTACGCGATCGCCTCCGCGATGGTGTAGAAAAAGCATTAAAACAACTAGGAAACGGCTTTTTACAACATCGTGATAGTGAAAATCTCCGCCAAAAACTATCTAATAATTACGAATTACGTTCGCGTAGCGTTTCCGAAGGAAATATTACGAATTACGAATTATACCGTCAATTATTAAGATTAATCTACCGTTTATTATTCTTAATGGTGGCAGAATCTCGCAATTTATTATTAATTGGAGAAGATACAGAAAAAGCGAGAATTTATCTTGAATATTACAGCATTGAAAGATTAAGAGAATTAGCAGAACGTCCCCGCTATCGTCGGGAAGGTTTTCAAGATATTTGGCAAGGTTTACGAGTCACTTTTAAATTATTTGATGAAGATTGGCGCGGACAAATATTAGGTTTATCGCCTTTAAATGGTGATTTATTTGGTTCACAAACATTGACAGATTTAGATGATTGTGGTATTGATAATTATGATTTATTAACTGCCATTCGGTGTTTATCTTTGTATGAAGATAAAGGGCAATTACGCCGGGTAAATTATGCTGCTTTAGATGTAGAAGAATTGGGTAGTGTCTATGAAAGTTTATTAGATTTTCACCCACAAGTTAACAATAATCAAGGCATTTATGAATTTAATTTAGTATTTGGCAGTGATAGAAAAACCACAGGTTCTTATTACACCCCTCCCCAACTTGTCCAACAATTAATTAAAACAGCATTAGAACCAGTAATAGAGGAGAAGTTGCGAGAGTCGAATAATAGGGAGTCGAGAGTCGGGAGTCGAGAGTCGAATAATAGGGAGTTGGGAGTCGGGAGTCGAGAGTCGGGTAATAGGGAGTTGGGAGTCGGGAGTCGTGAGTCGAATAATAGGGAGTTGGGAGTCGGGAGTCGAGAGTCGGGTAATAATAAGGAGTCTGAAATTACGAATTACGAATTACGAATTACGAATTACGAATTATCCCTATTAAGTATAAAAGTCATAGATCCTGCTTGTGGTTCTGGTCATTTTTTATTAGCAGCAGCGCGACGCATAGGTAAAGAATTAGCGAAAATTAGAACCGGGGAAGCACAACCCGCACCAGAACCTTTAAGAATTGCCATTAGAGATGTAATTCAAAATTGTATTTATGGGGTAGATTTAAATCCTTTAGCGGTAGATTTGTGTAAAGTGGCTTTATGGATAGAAGGATTTTCTACAGGTAAACCATTGAACTTTTTAGATCATCGGATAAAATGCGGTAATTCTTTGGTAGGGGTATTAGATTTAGATTGTTTAGATGGGGGTATTCCTGATGATGCTTTTAAACCAGTGACGGGAGATGATAAAAAATTATCTATAAATTTGAAAAAGCGCAATAAAAAAGAACGAGAAAATCAAGGACAATTATCTATTTTTGAAACTTCTGCTAATGATAGTTACATTTTTGCTAAATTATGGCAAGAATTAGCGGAATTTTCGGAAAATACACCCCAGGAAGTTAAGGAAAAGGAGAGAAAATATCAAGAGAATCTTTTAGATGATCATTGGTGGTTGAAAAAAGCAGCTTGTAATTTATGGACTGCGGCATTTTTCATGTATTTAACTGAACATAATTTACAACTTTTACCAACTACAGCAACCCTAGACAGATTAAAACGGGAGACTGTGCAAAAAATCCTCAATTCTCAATCTAATTATGAATTACGAATTACGAATTACGAATTACAAGGGTTAATTGATGCTGCGAATAATTTAGCTAGTCAATATAATTTCTTTCATTGGCCTTTGGAGTTTCCCGAAGTTTTTAACCCTCAACCCGAAAATTCAAATAATTACGAATTAGGATTTGATTGTGTTTTGGGTAATCCTCCTTGGGAACAATTACAACTTGATCCACGAGAATTTTTTGCGGTTCGTGATTCTAAAATTGCAGAAGCTCAAAATATGTCAGTCAGAAATAAAATGATTGAGAAGTTAAAGAAAGATAATTCTCATTTATATAATGAATTTGAATTAGCAAAACATGATATTGATGCTTACCAAAAATTTATTCATTCTAGTAACAGATTTCCTTTAACAAGTTTTGGAAGAATTAACCTAGCTCCATTATTTGCTGAACTTGGTAGAAATCTTTTAAATTCAAAAGGTAGAGTAGGTGTTATTGTACCTACGGGTATTGCAACAGATTCATTTAATCAACATTTTTTTAGTGACTTAGTGAAAAGACAAAATTTAGCAAGTCTTTATGATTTTGAAAATAGAGAAGGGTTATTTTCTTCTGTAGATAGCAGAATGAAATTTTCTTTACTTGCTTTGAGTGGTAAACCAATTAAACGCGGTAATTTTGCTTTTTTCTTAACTCAACCTAAACAATTAGAAAATCAAACGCGGTTGTTTCAACTTTCACCTCAAGATATAGCATTAATTAATCCTAATACTCTCACTTGTCCAGTTTTTAGAAGTAGTAAAGATGCAGAATTAACTAAAAAAATATATCAAAATGTGCCTGTTTTAGAAAATGAAAATACTGGAATTAACCCTTGGGGTATTTCATTTATGCTAATGTTTATGATGAATACCGATAGCGGGTTATTTCACACCCAAGATCCCCAACAAGATCCCGGACTTCTCAAAGAAGGGGATCTGAAAGTACCATTATATGAAGCGAAAATGTTTCATCAATTTGATCACCGCTGGGCAACTTATACAGATAATGGTGATACTCGTGATTTAACAGATGATGAAAAAAGCGATTTATCTTTTACTGTTCAACCTCGTTATTGGGTTGATAAAAAGGAAGTTGAAAATAAGTTAAGTGGGAAGTGGGATAAAAATTGGTTGTTAGGTTTTAGAGATATTTGTCGTTCAACTGATGAACGTACTGCGATTTTTAGTTTATTACCTAAAGTTGGAATTGGTAATAATGCTCCCGTAATTTTAACAAATATCAAAGAAGCAAAATTAATCAGTTGTTTATTAGCTAATTTTTGTTCACTAACTTTTGATTTTGTCACTCGTCATAAAGTTGGTGGAACTCACATGAACTTTTTCATAGTCAAACAACTTCCTGTAATTCCCCCAGAAAGATACACAGAAAAAGACATAGAATATATCACCCCCCGCGTATTAGAATTAGTGTACACATCCTGGGATATGCAACCCTTCGCATTAGACGTTTGGAGGGAGTTGGGAGTCGGGAGTGGGGAGTCGGGGAAAAGAATTAGGGAATTAATAATTAAACGATGGGAGGAAAATCATGGAAGAAAACTCAGGTCAATCTTACCGGAATTTGAGAGTATGGAACGAAGCAATGAACCTAGCGGAAATGTGTTACACAATAACGAGAACATTTCCCAAAGAAGAGACTTACGGAATGATATCTCAGATACGACGAGCAGCAGCTTCAGTACCAGCGAACATGGCCGAGGGTTACGGAAGGGAGAACAGGGGGGAATACATTCAATTTCTGAAAATAGCACAGGGTTCACTCAAGGAAGTGGAGACACATCTAATATTATCGGAACGGGTTCAACTAACAACCAATCAACAAGTAATTCCCGTTTTGAATCAATGCGAAATAGTGGGGAAAATGCTTCGTTCTCTGATTCGTTCACTTCAGAACAAACAATAAACCCCGACTCCCAACTCCCGACTCCCGACTCCCTCTTCCCTCCTTTCATTTGGAATCCTAATAAACGCGCATTAATTCGAGCGGAATTAGACGCATATTACGCCAAACTTTATGGATTAACCCGTGATGAACTCAGATATATATTAGATCCTGCGGAGGTGTATGGTGCAGAATTTCCCAGTGAAACATTTAGAGTTTTAAAGAACAATGAAATCAAGCAATATGGAGAATATAGAACCCAAAGATTAGTATTAGAAGCATGGGATAGAGTAATTCGTAATTCGTAATTCGTAATTCGTAATTCGTAATTCGTAATTCGTAATTCGTAATTAGTAATTCGTAATTAGTAATTCGTAATTAGTAATTCGTAATTCGTAATTAGTAATTCGTAATTCGTAATTCGTAATTAGTAATTAGTAATTCGTAATTCGTAATTATTTTGTCAGAATCAAGATAAGTGTATTTTATCATCTTAAATATTCACCAATAAATTATCAATAACATCCTGTAAATCCTTTAATCCTGGAAATCCTGATTCAGACAAAAAAATGTATTTTATAATCTTAAATATTCACCAATAAATTATCAATAACATCCTGAAAATCCTCAAATCATGGACATCCTAATTCAGACAAAAAATTGTATTTTATAATCTTAAATATTCACCAATAAATTATCAATAACATCCTGAAAATCCTCAAATCATGGACATCCTAATTCAGACAAAAAATTGTATTTTATAATCTTAAATATTCACCAATAAATTATCAATAACATCCTGAAAATCCTCAAATCATGGACATCCTAATTCAGACAAAAAATTGTATTTTATAATCTTAAATATTCACCAATAAATTATCAATAACATCCTGAAAATCCTCAAATCATGGACATTATCTCGACTTCGCTCGATAACCACCTGATTCAGACAAAAAATTGTATTTTATCATCTTAAATACTCACCAATAAATTATCAATAACATCCTGTACATCCTCAAATCATGGACATCCTGATTCAGACAAAAAAATCAAACATCAAAATCAAGATATTTAATTACTCATGATTGTCTCTCCAATTTTCCCACATATAAGTTAGCTCTTATTAATTGTTACCTTACCTCTGGTTTCAGAAACCAACTCAAGACAGTCTTCTAAGTCATTTCCTACCCATGTACCAGCGTGACGCAAAATTGAACGTCCTGAAGCTGGCCTATAGTTAATTGTTTCCGATAAATTAGCTTCTTGTTTGTGTTTAATAAATTCCACAAACTCATCAATAAATTTGAGATTTTCTGGAGAAATCGTTAATAAATTTTGCGCTATTTTTTGTCTTAATTCAACAGAGTTCATAATTCTTAACTCCCAATTCTATATGATAAGATAATAAAATTATAGCATAAATTTCGTAATTCGTAATTCGTAATTCGTAATTCGTAATTCGTAATTCGTAATTCGTAATTCGTAATTAGGGTTTGCTGAATAAACCTAAAACCTTGATATATCAAAGGTTAGAGGCTGATAAACACAGAAATTAGTGCAAGGGTTTTGAAGGGTATACCGGAAAAAGTGTGCATTTTTTGGGATTTCAAGAGATGGCAAAAAAATTTTCAAATCTCCTCCTGACTCCTGACTCCTGACTCCTGACTCCTATGCCCTCACGGAAAAACTTTCTCAGCAACCCCTAATTATTTTGTCAGAATCAAGATAAGTGTATTTTATCATCTTAAATATTCACCAATAAATTATCAATAACATCCTGTAAATCCTTTAATCCTGGAAATCCTGATTCAGACAAAAAATTGTATTTTATAATCTTAAATACTCACCAATAAATTATCAATAACATCCTGTACATCCTCAAATCATGGACATCCTAATTCAGACAAAAAATTGTATTTTATCATCTTAAATATTCACCAATAAATTATCAATAACATCCTGTAAATCCTAAAATCCTGGACATCCTGATTCAAACAAAAAAAAATTAATCAATGAAATGTAAAGTTTTATATTATCTGCTTTTATTAGTTGCATATAAGGATAATTGTATTTTATAATCTTAGATATCCACCAATAAATTATCAATAACATCCTGTACATCCTAAAATCCTGGACATTATCTCGACTACGCTCGATAACCACCTGATTCAGACAAAAATTATTCTAGCCTATGGATAGCGAATTAGAACAAAAAATCTATCACACATTGATAGAAAACCTACCTAATGATGATAACTTTATCAATGTTGTCAATAACTTACTGACTATAATCGAAAGAGGTTGTAGTGAAAAAGCTGCATATCATAATCAACCCCTACCAAATGAACAGTTTAATTACTGGAATAGTTTTCAACAAGAAATACATCATTTAAAGATAATAAAGCAGCAAGAAAAAATTAAAGCCTATAGAGGAAAACTGAAATGGGAAGGTAATTTAGAAGAAATGAGAACAAACGGATGATTATTGTAGATTCAAGCGTATGGATAGACTATTTTAATGGTGTAGAAACACCAGAAACCAATAAATTAGATACACTGTTAGGAGTAGAACAAATTGCTATTGGTGATTTAATTTTGACTGAAGTTTTACAAGGTTTTCGTGCAGATGAGGGATATCAAACAGCAAAAGAATTACTAACTTCTCTACAGATTTTTGAGATGTTAGGATTAAATATTGCTATCAAAAGTGTTGATAACTATAGATTTCTTAGGAAAAGAGGTATTACTATTCGCAAAACTGCTGATGTAATTATTGCAACTTTTTGTATTGAAAACCAAAACCAGCTTTTATTTAGTGATAAGGATTTTATCCCTTTTGTTAATCATCTTGGTTTAATTCAAGTTTCAACATCTTGAAATCACCAAATTACAAAATACATTAAACATCAAACTATATCCTGTAAATCCTTAAATCCTGTAAATCCTGATTCAGACAATTACGAATTATGAAAATCCCAGTCAAACTACAAGAACTCATCCAACAACCAGAAGCAGCAATATTATCTGTTAGTTCCCTCATGGGACAAAAATTAGCATTAGTAGACTGTACAAATATTGCTGAACTTACCCCAGAACAAATTGATTTAATTTTCACCCATATTCCCCAAGAATGGGATGATAAAGAAATCACAGAAATCTTTAATCCTGACACCTGTACACAAACCTTTGCTAATCAATTATTAGCATATATAGATCAACGCTTAGGACGCACCCCCCAACTTTCCGTAATTACGAATTATGAATTACGAATTACGAATTATCTCGATATATTCAACTTCCGTAATCAAATTATAGGCGATTATCGCCGTTATATAGAAAGCTTCTTAAAAATTCGTGATCCTAGAGTCGAAGAATTTGTCAATCAAGAACTAGAAAAAGGACAACTGTGGACAAACTCCCTAGTACAATTAAATCCTAAATATCGCCCTGGTGCAACAGTCAATGAATTAGTTAAAAACGGTATTCTCCATCCTGACTGTACACAATACTTCTCTAAAAATGGTCATCCTTTTAATTTCCATTATCACCAAAAACAAGCATTTGAAACTGCCCAAAAACAAGAACCTTATGTATTAACAACGGGTACAGGTTCAGGAAAAAGCATGACTTATGTTGTCCCCATTTTTGATGACTTACTGCGTCATCCAGAAATTCAAGGAGTTAGGGCAATATTAGTATATCCTATGAACGCCCTGATCAACTCCCAAGAAGAAGAATTAAAGAAATTTCTTAACAACGTTCCTAATAGTCATATCCGCGTTGCTAAATACACCGGACAAGAAAGTTTAAGTACAAAAACCGAAATTCAAAATAACCCACCTCACATATTATTAACTAACTACGTGATGCTGGAATTAATGCTTTCCCGCACCCAGGAAGAAAAACTCGTTGCATCCCCAGAATTAAAATTTTTAGTATTAGATGAACTGCATACTTATAGAGGTAGACAAGGTGCAGATGTAGCGATATTAATTAGAAAATTACGTCAACGCTGTGGAAAAATTGGAAATAATGGGGAGTTGGGAGTCGTAAGTCGGGAGTCGGGAAATAATAATAATTACGAATTACCTTCGCGTAGCGTTTCCGCAGGAAATAATAATTACGAATTACGTTCGCGTAGCGTTTCCGAAGGAAATATTACCAATTACGAATTATTATGTATTGGTACAAGTGCTACCATGTCCACAGAAGGAACACGCGCACAACGTCGTCAAGTAGTTGCAGATGTCGCAAGTAAATTATTTGGTGTGGAAATTAAACCTGATAACGTCATTGACGAAACCTTAGAACGTTCTATCAAACGTCCTCAACCTACCATTACAGAACTACGAGAAAGCATTGATAGAGGTTTACCACCAGAGACAGAACAAACATTAGAGAATTTCCAAAATCATCCTTTAAGTTATTGGATAGAAATGACCTTTGGTTTAGAAGATAAACAAGGTCATCTTGTGAGAAGAACACCCATAAGTTTAGAAAATGGTGCAGAAAAATTAGCTGATGAAACTCAATTTTCTTTTGATATTTGTTTAGATGTCCTTAAACAGATGTTTTTATGGGGAAGTAAAGTTAAAGGTTTAGCTTTTCGACTTCATCAATTTATCTCCCAAGGTGGTAGCGTTTACTCTACCATTGAAAGTCCAAAAAAACGCTTCCTCACCCTAGAAGGACAATATACCACCACAGAAGAACGGTTACTTTATCCCCTCGTCTTTTGTCGGGAATGCGGACATGATTATTATGTTGTTAATTACAACGAAGATAAACAAATAGTCCTTCCCCAACTCCCCACAGCATTAGATATGAATCCTGAATATGCTGATATTCAAGCTGGTTATCTTACCTTAGATGAACCAGAACCTAATTTTCATATTTGGGATGCTTATAAAGATGAAGAAAGACTTCCTGACTCCTGGTTTACGGAAACTAAAAAGAAAGGACGAGTTCCTAAAAAAGATTATGCTAAATTCATTCCCCAAAAATTACAAATTCTCCCCAACGGAAAAGTTACAACTTCTCCATTACAGGGAACAACTTGTTGGTTTGTTCCTAGACCATTTCGCGTGTGTTTAAATTGTGGTGTAGTTCATGATGGAAATAAAAACGAATTTACCAAACTTTCGCGCTTGAGTAGTGAAGGTAGAAGTACCGCTACCACCCTCCTCTGTTTATCCACCGTCAGCCGTTTAAAACAAGTTTTCACAGGCGAAAAAGCCCAAGCTGCCAAAATTCTCAGTTTTACCGATAATCGCCAGGATGCTTCATTACAAGC
This sequence comes from Sphaerospermopsis sp. FACHB-1194, assembly GCF_014696235.1. NCBI lineage: Bacteria > Bacillati > Cyanobacteriota > Cyanophyceae > Nostocales > Aphanizomenonaceae > Sphaerospermopsis > Sphaerospermopsis sp. FACHB-1194. The sequence goes on from NZ_JACJPU010000066.1 coordinate 18,992, forward strand.
GGGGCATTTTAATGATTTTGTCCAAACCAGTTTTTTACGTGCTGCTTTATTAGGTGCATTGCAAAGTAAAGGTAAACTTACTCATAGTGAATTAGTGAGTGAAGTTATCAAACAAATGGGAATATCTCAAAAAGATTATGCTAAACAAACAGCAGAATTTGCGAGAGGTAAAACACGCAATGAAAAGGCTTTTCAACACTTAATTGAATATCGTCTTTATGAAGACTTACGCAGGGGATGGCGTTTAGTTCAACCTAATTTAGAACAGTGTGGACTTTTGGTAATTGAATATGATGGGTTAGAGGAAATTTGTACAGATAAAGCTATTTGGAATAAACACCGTCATCCAGTTTTGTTACAAGCAACTCCTCAAGAAAGATTGACTGCTGCTTTAGCTTTATTAAATCATCTGCGTCGAGAATTAGCAATAGACGCTAGGTTACTTCAATCTGATAATAAAGATTCTTTAAAGAAAGAAATTATTCAAGCAATTAAAGAACCTTGGGTATTTGATGAAAATGAACAATTGCATTTTGCTAAATTTGCCATTATTGATGGTAATTATAAACCAAAATCTCACCAAAAAGCCCTGGTAAAATTAACCAGTAGAAGTAAAGTAGGGCGTTTTTTACGTTCTCCTAAAGCTTGGTCATTACGCAGTGAATCATTAACAGAAACAGAGTACAATAGTTTAATTAGTACCTTCGTTGCAGCTTTAGCTGATGGTGGTTTTTTAACTACTGAAAATGGGATTCAATTACAAATTAGTTCCTTGGTATGGAAATTTACAATATTAACTGAAATTTCCCCTGACCCTCTTGCATCTAAGCGTTTACAGGGTCAAGAAGATGCCAAAATACCTGTTAATAGATTCTTTCAAGAATTTTATCAAACTAACGCCCAAACTATTAAAGCAATGGAAGGGCGAGAACATACAGGACAAGTTAAAACTCAAGCACGTCAAGAACGGGAAGAAAGATTTAGAAAAGGAGAATTAGCGAGTTTATTCTGTTCTCCGACAATGGAATTAGGTATAGATATTTCTGACTTGAGTGTGGTTCACTTACGTAATGTTCCCCCCAGTCCCGCAAATTACGCCCAACGTAGCGGACGTGCGGGGAGGAGTGGACAGGAGGCTTTGGTAATAACTTATGCTGCCATTGGTAGTGGACATGATCAGTATTTCTTCCAACGTCAACAGCAAATGGTAGCTGGTGCTGTTGCTCCGCCTAAGTTAGAATTAGCAAATCAGGATTTAGTTCAATCTCATGTGTATTCAATTTGGTTAGCACATACAGGAGTTTATTTAGATGACTCCATGAACAAAATTCTTGATTTAGATGTTACTAATTATCCCCTGAAAAATAGTGTACGTGAACAATTAATACTTAGTCCTGGGAAATTAGCTGAATGTCTCCAAGCTACTCGGTCAATACTTGCAGATACTTTTTGTCAAAGTGATTTACAAAAAGCCTCTTGGTATTCTGTACATTGGCTACAATTTACCCTAGAAAATGCACTGAATACCTTTGAGAAAAAATGCTGCGATCGCTGGCGTAAACTTTATGATGGTGCTGTCAAACAAAGAGATCAGGCTAACATCATAATTAGTCGTTCTGCTGCTGGTTATGTTACAGATGAAGAACGCAAAAACGCTGAAGCTCAAGCAAGAGAAGCACAACGACAAATAGATTTACTGGTAGGACAAAACCAAGGTAAGAGTAATAGCGAATTTGAATTTTATCCCTATCGCTACTTTGCTGCTGAAGGATTTTTACCAGGGTTTAACTTCCCCCGCTTACCTGTGAGAGTATTTATACCCACTAATGATGGGGGTGAATTTATCTCTCGTCCCCGTGTTGTCGCTTTACGAGAATTTGCACCCAGTAATATTATTTACTATGAAGGTAGTAAATTTATGGTGTCAAAAACCAAAGTACCTGTAGGGGGAATTGAAAGTCAATATCAAAGAGTAAGCTGTTGTTTTAACTGTGGTTATTTCCATCTAGATGATGCGCGTGATACCTGCGAAAACTGCGGTGCAAAAATTAAACCTGATAGTTCTCAAAACCTAGCTAAATTAAATCGTGTGTTGTCAATGGAGACAGCATTTACTCGCAGAAGAGAACGTATTACCTGCGATGAAGAGGAAAGATTGAAATATGGTTATAATATTACCACCCATTTCCGCTATGCAGATCAAAAACCAGAATCTGGCACAGTTTTAGCAGCAGATAATACACCATTATTTAAGTTAACCTATGGAGCAACAGCTAAATTATGGCGTATCAATAGAGGACTGAAGAAAAACACCGAAGAAAGAGGGTTTAAATTAGATACTAAAACAGGTAATTGGGGAGATACAAAAAATAATTTACAAACCAACTCACTACCAACAAATTTACCTTCAGAAACCTTACACACCGAAGTAAATTTAATGGTAGATGACACTTGCAATATTCTTGTCATCGAACCTTTGAATGTTCCCCAAGATAACAAAGAAGCCTTTATTGCTACTCTCCAACATACCCTAGAAACAGCAATTCAAGCAGTTTATAAATTAGAACCAGATGAACTGGACTCAGAAAGATTAGGAGAAGGAAAATATTTACTATTTTGGGAAGCATCAGAAGGTGGTGCTGGAGTTTTATCCCAACTATTAAAACAAGCAGATGCTTTTATCAAAATTGCCAATGCTGCTTTAGATATCTGTCATTTCTTAGAACCCAAGGATAGCTGTATTCAAGCTTGCTATGAATGCTTACTTTCCTACAGAAATCAATTTGACCATCCGTTAATTAATCGTCATCTGATTAAACCTTTACTGGATGAACTGCAAACAAGTACAGTAGAAATATCAGATATAGACCGCAGTGAAAAATATCAAAAATTGCTTTCTCAAACAGATCCAAACTCTGATTTTGAACGAGTGGTTTTACAGGAGATTTATCAACGGGGGTATAAATTACCTGATGCTGCACAGGAATTGATTCCTGAAGCAAATTGTAAACCAGATTTTGTGTATAAGGAAAAAGCGATCGCTCTCTTTTGTGATGGTTCAGTTCATGATAGTCCTGAACAGAAAAAGCAAGATAAAATTGAGCGCGATAATCTCAGGTATAATGCTAGTTATCAAGTTATAACTTTGCGGTACGATGAGGATTGGCGTGAGAATTTGAAGGTTTTAGGGAGTTTGTAAACTGACCATTTATGGAAAAATTTATGATGTTTCTGTAATGATGTGAATAGGTTTCATGTCAATACTGTTCGGTTAAGGATTTTTGTAGGATTTTTGTAGGTTGGGTTGAACAAAGTGAAACCCAACAAATGTCTATAAATGTGTAAATGTGTTGAGATAAAATTAACAATGAAAGCAAAAATCAGAGATACAGAAATCTATTTTGATATTGATGGTTGTGGTTTAATACGTCATAATTCAGAATATTTCATGATTTTATATTAGTTAAGCTGTTACACAGCTAAATTGTATAATCCTAATATTCTAAACTCTTGTTTAACAGGCAAGATGCCTGTTCCACTTATACAAATTAAATGCACAACAGCTTATACCGGAAAAAGTGTGCATTTTTTGGGATTTCAAGAGATGGCAAAGAAATTTTCAAATCTCCTCCTGACTCCTGACTCCTGACTCCTGACTCCTGACTCCTGACTCCTGACTCCTGACTCCTGACTCCTGACTCCTGACTCCTGACTCCTGACTCCTGACTCCTGACTCCTGACTCCTGACTCCTGAC
>NZ_JACJPU010000067.1:0-22415 GCF_014696235.1 Sphaerospermopsis sp. FACHB-1194
CAGGAGATCAAGGAGTCAGGAGTCAGGAGTCAGGAGTCAGGAGTCAGGAGTCAGGAGTCAGGAGTCAGGAGTCAGGAGTCAGGAGTCAGGAGTCAGGAGTCAGGAGTCAGGAGTCAGGAGTCAGGAGATCAAGGAGTCAGGAGATCAAGGAGTCAGGAGTCAGAAGGTAAATATTTCTCCCTAGTCACCAGTCCCCAGTCACCAGTCACCAGTCCCCAGTCACCAGTCACCAGTCACCAGTCCCCAGTCACCAGTCCCCAGTCACCAGTCCCCAGTCCCCAGTCCCCAGTCACCAGTCCCCAGTCACCAGTCACCAGTCACCAGTCCCCAGTCACCAGTCCCCAGTCACCAGTCACCAGTCACCAGTCCCCAATCACCTATCCCACCTGTTCTAAATACTGGTTAATATCCTCAATCATGCGAGTGAGTTCAGCTTCTGTGGTTAAGCGAATACCAACATTACGAACTGTTAACAGCACTTTTGCTGCAAAGGGAGTAGGCCAGATATTGGGATTACAAAAAACTTCTAAAAATACCTCTCCTGTGTAGCGATACTCTAAAGGAGGTTGGGGAGTAACTTTACTACCAGGTGTAGGTTTAGCTGCAACAGCTTTGAGACTGAGCATTAATTGATCTATTGCTGCTTTTAATTCTCTTGCTGCTGCGGGTGAGAAACTGAAAGATATAGAACCATCTCCTAGATTTAATGTTAAAGGGGTAGAAGACATAGGGCTTTTTGATTAAAACTTCTTAGTAATTACATATATTATCAATTGAAAATTGACAATTGACAATTTTTCTATGGGTATGGGATTTTAGCTGACTTTATTTAAAATTAATCTCAATAATTGGGCGAAAAATTGAGAGTTTATGGAGAAGAATATTCGTTACTGCGTAAGACTTTGATACATTTTATTTGTGTTTATTTTTGCTTTAGGTCTTAAAATAGAAATTATAGATCGTGATATGATCAATGTGCTATGACTTACGATAACCGTGCGGAAGTTAAAAAAGTTTTAATTATTACTCTGCTCCTCAATTTATTCGTAATGGGACTCAAAGCATTTGTGGGGTACTCAACAGGTTCTCTGAGTTTGTTGGCTGACGCATTGCATAGTGTGACAGATAGCGCCAATAATGTTTTAGGATTAGTTGCTAGTAAATTTTCTTCCCCCCGTCCAGATCGAGAGCATCCCTACGGACATCATAAATTTGAAGCTGTGGGAGCTTTAGGAATAGCGGCGTTTTTAGGTATAGCTTGTTTTGAAATTCTCCAAGGAGCTATTGAGAGAATTATTAAAGGTGGTTCAACTGTGAAAATATCGGGTTCTGAGTTGTGGTTATTGCTAATTGTATTAGGAGTAAATATATTTGTGGCGTTCTATGAACGTAATGTTGGTAGGCGGGTAGGTAGTTCAATTTTAATTGCTGATGCTACACATACCATGAGTGATGTGTGGGTGACTATTTCTGTGTTGGGGGGGTTAATAGGAATTTGGTGGTTAAATTTTCAATGGTTAGATGTGGTGTTAGCTTTTCCCGTAGCTTTGTTAGTATTTTGGAGTGGATGGTCAGTTTTAAAAGAGAATTTACCTTGGTTGGTGGATCAGATAGCGATCGCACCTGAAGCTATTCATGCGATCGCAATTTCTGTTCCTGGAGTAATTAATTGCCATGATATCGCTTCTCGTGGTGTTTTGGGTCGTCAAGTTTTTATAGAAATGCACTTAATAGTAGATGCACCAGATGTAGAAACTGCTCATAATATTACCGAAGAAGTAGAAAGTCAACTACAACAACGCTTTAGTCCAGTGAGAATTTTAATTCATGTTGAGCCACCAGCATACAAATCTGAAAGTATTACCTTTGAAAATGGAGCAACTTAACGAAGGCAGGGGGCAGGAGGCAGAAGGCAGGAGGCTTATTGTACGGAGATTTAAACCCTGCTCCAAAAACACAAAATTTTTGCCTTGATTCGGTATAATATTAATATGGTTCAATAGATTTTCCATAAACAAAGATTGTAAAAAATTGTGTAAAAAAATAAATTTCTAAATTCTCTACCAATGTATTTTATTACGTCCTGTGTGTGTAGATAATTTATACATTGATTTTCCATAATTATCAGTAAGTATAATCATAAATTATGAATCAAATAAATCAGAACAATATCATTAGTAATCATCTCATTAGTAATTTACTGCCCTCGATTACCTATATCATAATGGCATATATGGTGACATCCAAACTTATCCCCATCCAGCAATTATTTTACTGGATCTGAATTTACCAGGAACTGATGGTAGAGAAGTTTTACAACAAATTAAACAGGATGAAAATTTAAAAAAAATTCCTGTCGTTATATTCACCACGTCTTCTAATCCCAAGGATATTGATATATGTTACCAATACTCAGTTGCTAGTTATATCTTGAAACCTATAGATATCAAAAGACTAATCAAAACTATTCAAGTTTTTTTAACCTATTGGCTAGATATTGTCATTCTTCCTGAGACTTTTAACTAATAACTATGGTGCAACCACGAACTGTTTTAATTGTTGATGATTCCCCTGAAGATCGCCAAGTTTATCGTCGTTATCTCCAGCAGGATCAGGAATATATCTACACAATTTTTGAAGAAGAATTGGGACAGGAAGCATTAGCTTTATGTCGGCAGTTTCAACCTGATGGAATTTTATTAGATTTTTTGTTACCCGACTTAAATGGATTAGAATTTATCACGGAATTAAAACAGCAAACTCAGGGCAATATACCAGCAGTAATTATGTTAACAGGGTATGGCAATGAAGCGGTTGCTGTGCAAGCTATAAAAAGTGGTGTTCAAGATTATTTAGTCAAAGGTAAAACAACAGCAGAACTCTTATGTTCAACCGTCAATTCAGCTATTAAAAACGTTAATTTAAGTCAGGAATTACAACGCAGTGAGGAGCGTTTTCGTACTTCTGTAGAAAATATGCTCGATTGCTTTGGCATTTATTCGGCCATTCGCAACCAAAACGGTGAAATAATTGATTTCCGCATTGATTATGTAAATGCAGCAGCTTGTGAATGTCACAGACTCACAAAAGAAGAAATAATAGATAAAAGACTGTGTGAAATACTCCCTGCTTATCGAACTAGCGGTATATTTAATGAATATTGCCGAGTTATAGAAACAGGCAATCCTGTAATGAAAGAATCCCAACAATTTATATACAGTCATAGCCAGAAGCAATTAGCTAGATATTTTGATTTTCGTATTGCCAAAATGAAAGATGGCTGTGTGGTTTCTTGGCGAGATGTCACTGAAAAAAAACAAGCAGAGGAACGGTTGCGGCAAAGTGAAGCCCAATTCCGCAGAATTGTCGAATCTAATATAGTTGGTATCTATTTTGGTGACATCGGTGGGCAAATTTATGAAGCTAATGATGCCTTTCTGAAAATATTGGGCTACACCCGTGAAGAATTTGCAAATGGCAGTATTCGTTGGGATATGATGACACCTTCAGAATACAAAAATCTAGACCAACAAAAAATTCAAGAACTACAAACTTTGGGAATTTGCACTCCCTTTGAAAAACAGTATTTTCACAAAAATGGTTCTCGTATACCAGTGCTATTAGCAATTGCCTTGATAGAAGGTGAAAAAAATGGCTATAGTGTCTGCTTTGTTCTGGATTTAACGCAACACAAACAAACTGAAGAGGCATTGCGCCAAAGTGAACAATCATACCGTTACTTATCTGATGCCATACCTCAATTGGTGTGGATAGCGAATACTCAGGGTGAATGCGTTCATGTCAATCAAAGGTGGCTAGATTTTACAGGACAAACCCTTGAGCAAGTGATAGGATCTGGCTGGACTAAAATAGTGCATCCAGATGATATTCCCATTGTGATGGAAGCATGGTTAACAGCTTTACAGACAGGGAAACCTTATGAATTTGAAAAGCGTTTGAGAAGATATGATGGCGTTTATCGCTGGTATTTAGTGAGAGCAGTACCCATTAAGGATGAGTGGGGAAGGGTTGTCAAGTGGTTTGGTACGAGTACAGATATTGAAGATAGCAAGCAGTTGGAGGCAGAAAGGATCCGGCTTTTAGAAATGGAAAAAGCTGCCCGTCTGGAAGCTGAACAAGCGAACCAAGCAAAAGATGACTTTGTGGCGATGGTATCCCATGATTTGCGATCGCCACTCAATGCAATTTTAGGTTGGGCAAACTTACTGCGAACTCGGCCTTTAGATACACATACTATCAATCGTGCCTTAGAAATTATTGAACGAAATGCTCACTCCCAAGCCAAACTTTTGGAAGACTTGCTGAATATTTCCCGCATCCTACGGGGCAAGCTACAGCTTGAAGTCAGTCAAGTTAATCTGGTGTCTATTGTGAATACAGCTATAGAAACTGCTTATCCAACTGCAAAAGCTGAAAATATTTTCCTAGAATCAGTAATTGCTGAGTCAATTCCACCTATTAGGGGAGATGCTCACCGCTTACTGCAAGTTTTGGGTAATTTAATTGCCAATGCTATTAAATTCACTCCTTCCGGGGGAAGGGTGAAAGTGAAACTGTCACTGGTTGACGATCAAGTTACAAAACTCAAATATACTCAAATTACGGTTAGTGATACAGGAATTGGTATTAGTCCAGAGTTTTTACCCTTCGTATTTGAACGCTATCATCAATGCGATGGGCTATCCTCCACCATAGGTGAACGCAATCATAAAAAAGGCGGTTTAGGACTAGGTTTAGCGATCGCTCGTCATTTAGTAGAATTACACGGAGGTACAATTGAAGCCTCTAGTCCTGGTGTGGATAAGGGCGCTACTTTCACCATTAAATTGCCAATTTCTAGTTAAATGATGGTTGTTAAATTAACATCACCGTCATCATCACTTTCACGAGACAGCAGTAAATTCAAACTTTCACCAGAATTTAACCAGCCTGATCTGCGATTTTTAGAATACAAACAGATAGATGTACAAGTTTCATCAATTCTCACTGCTGTTAATCCTGGTAATCCCGCTTCCTCTAATTTCTCATATATCCAAGCCGCAATTGCTTCACTGGTTGGTGATTCCAAACCCGTAGATTCATTTAAATAATAATGATCTAAATAATTATCTAGTAAGGGTTGGAGATATTTTTTAAGATCTGAATAGTCCATCACCATTCCTTGTTTAGCACCTTCTTGCACTAAGGTATTAGCAGATATATAAACGACTCCACGCCAACTATGTCCATGCAACCGGGCGCATTTGCCGTCATGGTAAGGTAACTTATGTGCTGCCTCAAAGCGAAATTCTTTACCTATTAACCATTGATTATTAGCCATTCTACTCCTGTATATTTGATTTTTTTGGTTTTATAAAAGTTTTTCTCCTTGATATTCTGTCCATGCTAAAACTCGTCTTAAACCAATTTTTAAATATTCTTCTTGCAGTTCAATACTAATAGATTTTCTTCCTAAACGTTTAGCTAAAGCAGCAGTTGTAAAAGTTCCCGCAAAGGGATCAAGTATTAAATCTCCTTCATTACTACTTGCTAACATCATTCTTTCTATTAATGATTCTGGTTTTTGTGAAGGATGATTTTCATATTCTTTCATTTTATATCTCACATGAGAAAAATACCAAACATTCCCAGGAACGTTCATAAGATTGAATCATACATGAAATCATACATAATTAGGGGTTGCTGAAAAAGTATTTTTTAAGAGGTAGGAAATAGTTAATCAAATATTCTTCAAGTTCTATCAGGTCTTGATATGATTAAACCGCAAAGAACGCAAAGGTAAGAGAGTTAATTTTATTTTTTTCCTAATTTCCAATTTTCACCACCTGGTAATTGAGTTAAATAATTATCAATGACTGCTGGCAACTCTTTAACTGAGTAATTATAAGTGAGTCTTAATAAATTTTCTGCTTGTTCAATTATTTGTTCTTTATTTACCATTTCTGTCAGTTGAAAGGGGCTGTAAATACCATTTATTACTTCTTCACTGGCATCTCTAATGGCTTCTTCAAATTCATCTTCTAAGATTGGTTGCCATTCATCTATTTTCACATAATAGGAGGTTTTATTATCCTGTAAATTTATTTTTTTTATTTCTCTAACTGAACCACGAATTGAATTTGCCCAAGAATTAGTTAAGCGTTTTTCTATTTGATTTTTAATCAAATGAATTATTAATCTTACTAGGAATGATTGGATATTCCTAAAAATTGCTTGTCTACTCATTCCCTCTAATTCGTCTACTATAGCTAACGCATCTGTATAACGCTGTTCTAAAATACTATTTCTGAGGTCTATTAATTCTTGTGTCATATTTATACTAGCCTCAATTTACATTCTTGATAATTTCATTTTCACTAGATTTAATATTACCAAGTTTCTTATATTATAGCAGGAGGCAGGAGTTATGTATTTTGGATTTTGGATTTTGGATTTTGGATTGTTTTTGTTAACTCCAATCTAAAATGTAAAATCTAAAATCTAAAATTTTCTTCCCCTGTCACCTGTCAACTGTCACCTATTCCCATTCTATAGTTCCAGGTGGTTTGGAGGTGATATCAAACACCACACGGTTAACACCTTTCACTTCATTAACGATCCTGGTAGAAATTGCCTCTAACACATCATAAGGTACACGCGCCCAGTCTGCTGTCATTCCATCTTCACTGGTGACTATCCGTAAAACTATGGGGTAAGCATAGGTTCTTTTATCACCCATTACGCCCACACTACGAATAGGTAATAATACGGCGAAGGCTTGCCAATAGTCGTGATATAAGCCTCTTTGGTTGATTTCTTGACGGACAATTAAATCAGCATCACGTAAAATATTTAACCTTTCGGCTGTCACTTCGCCTAAAATCCGAATCGCTAAACCAGGACCGGGGAAAGGTTGTCTTTGAACAATTTCTTCTGGTAAACCAATGGAACGGCCTACTTTACGAACTTCATCTTTAAAGAGTTTCCGCAAAGGTTCAACAAGTTTAAATCTCAAGTCTTTGGGTAAACCACCAACGTTGTGATGACTCTTAATTTTCACTGCTACTCGTTCACCGGTTTTCGGGTCAACGTTAGTGTCAGCAGATTCAATCACGTCTGGGTAAAGTGTACCCTGTGCTAAATAGTCAAAGTGACCAAGCTTTTTGGATGTTTCCTCAAAAACGCGAATAAATTCATGACCGATAATACGGCGTTTTTCTTCTGGATCGGTAATACCTGCAATAGCAGAAATAAAGCGATCGCGTGCATTGACATACTCTACGTGAATATGAAACTGTTCTTCAAACAATTTTATCAATCTTTCTGGTTCTAATTTCCGCATAAAGCCTTGATCAATAAACACACAGGTTAATTGATCACCTATAGCTTTATGTAGCAAAAATGCCAAAGTAGAAGAATCTACACCGCCAGAAAGTGCTAATAATACCCGTTTATCTCCCACTCTAGCGCGAATTTCCCGAATTGCTTCTTCTACAAAAGCCGCAGTCGTCCAAGTAGGTTCACAGTCGCAGATGTGGTAAACAAAGTTACGAATTAATGCTAAACCACCCAGGGAATGTACTACTTCAGGATGAAACTGTACACCATAAAATTTTTTATCATGGTCAGCAATAGCCGCACAGGGAGTATTTTCTGTATGTGCTAATAATTCAAACCCTGGTGGCATTTTTGTCACTGAGTCACCATGACTCATCCACATGGTTGTACCATCTTCGACGTTGGTTAACAAGTCCGTGGGATCATCTATATATAATGATGCTTTACCATATTCACCCCGATCCGCTTTGGTGACTTCTCCTCCCAGTTGGTTAACCATCAACTGCATCCCATAGCATACACCTAAGATGGGGATGCCTAATTTCCAAATTTCTGGATCACAATGGGGCGCGTTTTCGCTATAAACTGAATTGGGACCACCAGATAAAATTATCCCTTTGGGGTTGAGTTTCTGTAAATGTTCTGCTGTGGTGCGATAGGATAGCACTTCAGAATATACTTGAGTCTCGCGGATACGTCTAGCGATTAGTTCTGAATATTGAGAACCAAAGTCTAGAATAACAATCATTTGGCGATTTAACTGCCCCAAATTTTCCTGAGTTTGGGGTGCTGCTTCGGTTGGTAGAGTCACCGCTGTATTCATGATGGTGAGAGTGTGTCTTTGATAGTAAAAACGTCAGTTACCATTTCCGGCTTTTTGGGCTAATAGCTTTTTAGGCTAATAATGGTCGAGAAACCTAAATACAGCAAATTTCATGTTGATGAGGTACACAAGGTTGGGTAAGGATATCCAACCCACATAAGTAAATATTATGAAAATGTGTACTACATTATACTGATATATTACTGTATATAGATACGACTATGGCCGCACCTATTGAGCCGATAAATTTGGCTTATTATTAACCGCGAAAAATCACTCTGGAGTAGGTATACAAAAAATTATTTATTTGCTTTATTTATGATTATTCATATTAAGTTAACATAATTTTTCCATTAAGACACAACCAGTTTTACTCTTGATGATAATTTCTCGGTTGCGGTCGAAAAGCACAGAACCGCATACTGTGGTGTTAATATCTTGGTCAAGATGACTTTTGATATATTCTTGAGAGCGAGTATCAATGGTTTCGGCAATGCTGCCATAAACTTGATCAGTCCAATTACTAGCAGTTTTGCTATCTAAGTCTCGGAGATGTTTTAAAGCTGCTTCTGCGGTGGGACTGTGAAATACTACCTCTACTTCGGCAGATGGTAAACCCAAGATAGCACAATGGGCAGCTAAAATTTCCCGTCGGCCATCTGCCAGGTGGTGATGGGTGTGAAAAATTCCCCCTGCTAGTTTCATTAATTTTCCATGATAACCAAATAATAAGATTTCTTGGACTCCTAAAAGATTTGCTTCTACTAATAAAGGTCCTAACCAGTTGGCGGTTTTTACCAGTTGTTGCGGGTTTATTCCCTGTTTTTGCGCTAAGTCTAAGCCATTTTCGCCAATACAAAAAACTAAGCTTTGAAACTCACTAGCTTTGTTTTGTAAATCACTGCGAAAAGCTGTTAGTTGATCTGGTGTGCTTAAAGGTTGGGAAATACCGCTTGTTCCTAATAAAGATAGTCCTTCAACTACTCCAAAAGCAGCGTTAGAAGTTCTCACTGCCAGCGATCGCCCTTCTGGTAAAATAATTGTGACGATGATTTTTTCCCCTGGTGCTAAAAGTCGCTGCAAGTTTTCCGTTAACAACTTTTGAGCATAAGTATAAATTGCAGCTTTTTGTTCACCATTAATTTGCTTGCCAACTCCTTCTCCACCTTTAATAACAACACTTTCACCTTCTCCGTGATACCATTCTACTGTTGCCCAAATTGGTGTATTTTTTGTCAAGTCTAGATTATCACCCGGATCACTGCGAGTAATAGCTAAAGCTGCATTTTCCGATATTCCCGCTACTTGCTCAATTGGTATTTCTGCTATTTCAGCAGGTGTAATTAAATCAATATTAATTACATTTAATGGTTGACGATGACGCAACCAATGTAAAGCCGCAATAGCAGCAGCACCAGCAAAAACGGGGAGAGTGTAACCAGAACGGGACATGATAATTGATAATTGATAATTGATAGTTGATAGTTGATAATTGATAGTTGATAGTTGACAGTTGATAGTTGATAGTTGACAGTTGATAGTTGATAGTTGACAGTTGATATTTGATAGTTGATAGTTGATAGTTGATAGTTGATTAGGTTATTTACTTCCCCTGTTCCCCCTGACTTCTCCATCTCCCCATCTCCCCACCTGCTGTCACCTGTCACCTGTCACCTGTCACCTGTCACCTAAACTAAACACCTACTTCTAACAATAAAGCTTTCATAGCTTCCCAAGAAATACCTTGTTGAATATAACGGGGAGATTCAGGATTATAAGGACTGGCTATGCGGTCAATAGCTACAATTATGGCATCATCTGGTAATATCGGTACATCTGGATCAAAAGCTGTGGGACGCATCAAAGAACTAGAAAATCCCTTGAAAACAGCAATTTTATCTTGTTCATCAGCAATATTGATGGTTACTAATAGAACTTCTTGAGGTCGTTTGACGGTGTATTGTTCTAGTCTTTTACCAATGGAATTATTCATCAAAAGGATATTTTACAAGTTAATTGAGTATTTGCATTATTTATTTTTTTTATACGAAACAATCGGGTTGAAAACCTAGCCTTTTCAGGGGAAAAGTTTTGGTATCGGGGTATAAATCCCCCTCAACTAAGCTTCCTGCCTCTGCCTTATTTAATATGTTACTACTGTGTGGAGTTTCTGCCATGTTTACCTAGTTTTACTAATACAAAATAGCTGAGATAAACTACATAAATTACTAAGCCAATTATGCCCAAAAACCCAAGAAAAGCTGGTTTGCTATTATAATGGAAATAATCTTTAAACATTAATGGTGCTTCTAACCAAACTCTACAGTAGTTAGATTTGAGGGCATTTTCTGAAAAAGCACAACTTAAGAAAGGTGCAAAACTAATTACACCTAACAGGGAATAAATCGTCATTGCCCAACGCCAAGATGTGAAAATTAATTTCAAAATACTTTTCGGTTGATACTCAATTTCATCGTTGATATCAACCCAAAACCAAAGAGAAATGGGAATGAGAATACGAGCCATTAAACCAGTGATAAAACTGACTGCCAACCCACCAATCATTAAGTAAACTGTGATGGCCAATAAACTGGCAACCCGCCAGTAAATTATTAGCAAGCGTTGTATACCATCTGCTTTTTGTACAAATGCCCAAATCAGAAGAATCAGGGGAATAATTAAGCTAAATAATAATGCTAATCTATAATCCATCCAGACATAGGAGCGAAACCAAAGTTGTGGCATAGTTTTTATTAGTTAATACCGTAGAATTAAGGTTGTTTTTGTAAGCATTCAGCCGTCAGCTATCAGTATTCTGCCTCCTACCTTCGCTAAAGGAGGCAACAAGCAAAAGGCAAAAGACAGAAGTTTTGTAATTTTGACTTTTTACTTTTGACTTTTGACTTGATTTGTCTCCTGATCAGGTTTATGACCAGTGATTTGAGAGATGATCAAAACAATCGGGTCTAAAACCGGACTTCGTGCGGCTACGCTAATGCTATTGAAGGAGAAAAGTTTTTGGAGGGGGGTATAAACCCCATGACAATAACGGCCTCCTGCCTCCTGCCTTAGTTAAGAGTGATTAGCTAAATCTCTAGTCCTCGTAAAGCCGACACTCATCTGCTTCTGGATTAGCATCACAGTATTGCTCTAAAGAGTTTTTAGGTTTGGTTTGACGCTGGTGAGCAGCTTCCGCTTGCAATTCTTCGACTGCATCCCAAGCAGCAGCACATTCTGCGGAGTTGCTGCCGGAAATATCACAGACAACACGAGCTTGTTCAACTTCAGCTTGAATTTTTTCTTGAATGGTGTTGGTTGTTTCTTGAGTGTTTGTCATTGCGTTAATCTCGCTGGGTTTTGTTTATACTAAGTAGAGAAAATCCAAAATTGCGGTTTTTGCTTTAATGTTCGCTTACTATTCTAACCACTTAGTTGCTCAGTTAGACTGCGATGGTGATTATCGCTTACTAATACAGCAAATTACCACAACTATACCCGGATTTCTCTTAATGTTTTAAGATTTGGCAGGGTATAACTACCGAAAAAGAAGCATACAATATATTTAATATTTAAATGAATATAGGAGTAAACGCCCCATTCAGCTTGTCAATTCTGATAAGATGCAATATCTCCCTGGATAACACAAACTACTAGCCTCAACACAAAAACAAGTCCAGCAATCATGGCAGACCAAATGCAGTGGGCAAATGCCCTATCAACCCGTCATTCTTTGGAAGCAGCTGTTTCAGATGTGGTAGAACAAGCTGTTTCATCTTTAACAGCACCTGCGGATCTGGGGCTGGTATTCATTTCGTCTGCTTTTGCGAGTGAGTATTCCCGACTTCTACCATTGCTGGCAGAAAAGCTGTCTGTACCAGTGCTGATTGGTTGTGGTGCTGCGGGTGTGGTGGGGACGAACTCAGAAAACCAAATTCAGGAAATAGAAGGGGAAGCGGCGATTAGTTTGACGTTGGCGCATCTTCCTGGTGTCGATGTTCGCGCTTTTCATATTTTGGGTGATCAGTTGCCTGATTTGGATAGCTCACCAAATGCTTGGATTGATTTAGTGGGTGTGCCACCATCATCTGTACCCCAGTTTATTTTGTTGTCTAGTGCTTTTTCTTCAGGAACTAATGATTTGTTGCAGGGCTTGGATTTTGCTTACCCTGGTTCGGTGGTTGTGGGGGGACAGGTCGGCGGAGGTTTTGGCAGCGATCGCATCGGCTTATTTTGCAATGATCGCTTATATCGTCAGGGTACTGTGGGTGTGGCTTTGAGTGGTGATATTGTGCTGAAAAGTGTTGTCGCTCAAGGATGCCGTCCTATTGGTGAACCATTACAGGTGACTAAAGCTGAACGCAATATTATTTTGGAGTTGGATGAACAAGTTCCTTTGACGGTGTTGCGAAATTTAATTGATCGCCTCAGTGATAAGGAAAAAATGCTGGCGCAGCATTCTTTGTTTGTGGGGTTGGCAATGAATGAATTTAAGCTTTCTTTAAAGCAAGGTGATTTTCTCATTCGCAACTTACTAGGAGTAGATCCAGCCGCAGGGGCGATCGCTATTGGCGATCGTGTCCGTCCTGGTCAAAGGTTACAATTTCATTTGCGGGATGCTCAAGCCTCTGCTGAAGAATTAGAATTTCTCTTGCAAGAATATCAAGCTGAAAATAGCAATTCATCCTCTGCTTTAGGGGCGTTAATGTTTAGTTGTGTGGGACGTGGTACAGGACTTTACGGAAAACCCAATTTTGATTCCCAGTTATTTAGTAGTTATTTCCATGACATTCCTATGGGTGGTTGTTTCTGTAGTGGTGAAATTGGTCCTGTGAGTGGTAGAACTTTCCTCCACGGTTATACTTCAGTTTTTGCAATTTGTAGAAGAAGGTGACTGGTGACTGGTGACTGGTGACTGGTGACTGGTGACTGGTGACTGGTGACTGGTGACTGGTGACTGGTGACTGGTGACTGGTGACTGGTGACTGGTGACTGGTGACTGGTGACTGGTGACTGGGGAAGATTTTTAAATATTACCAATTACCAATTACCAATTACCAATTCCCAATTCCCAATTACCAATTCCCAATTACCAATTCCCAATTCCCAATTCCCAATTCCCAAGCAATAGCTTACTGTTATTATCTATGGGGCTGGGATGTCCAGTGTGAGTAACTGCACTATATTTTTGAATGTAACGACGGACTTCTAAAGGAAAGTTGGGATAGTCTATTACTGCATCCCCATCGGCGATAGTTGCCCAAAAATCTCGTAAATCTGGGGCTAGTTGCTGTGCTTGGATTAATGGTAGATTTAAGGGAGGTAAAGTTAGTAATTTGATTAAAAAAGGGAAAGAGCGATCGCCCATCCATTGTTTTGATGATTCTTGCAAGTTAGGAAAATCTGGTACTGATTCCACGCGATGAGAAACTATTTGTAACCATTCTTTACCTAGATGATCTCGTTCAAATTCTAAAACACGGTAAGGATGGGGATAACTAACCAATGAACCAGTGGTAATATCATAGACTCCATCACCACAAACTACATCTTGAACGTGCAAATGT
Organism: Sphaerospermopsis sp. FACHB-1194; assembly: GCF_014696235.1. Lineage (NCBI taxonomy): Bacteria > Bacillati > Cyanobacteriota > Cyanophyceae > Nostocales > Aphanizomenonaceae > Sphaerospermopsis > Sphaerospermopsis sp. FACHB-1194. The sequence goes on from NZ_JACJPU010000067.1 coordinate 13,726, forward strand.
CCGGTAAAAACTAATCTCACTCCATGTTTACGCAGTAATTTTATAAGTTCTGGAGCATTTTCCAACATATAACGATTTGCCATTGGATGATTTGATTGATCTGGCAAATGTTCCACAACGTTGTGATGCACCATCACCAAAGCTAAATCATTGTTAATTTTTGCTAGTTCTGTTTCTAACCACTGAAACTGCTGTTGATCTAAACGCCCTATTTGTTTACCATCCTCATCAAAGGTGTTAGAATTTAAACCTATTAGCCGCACTCCGGGCAATATTTGACAATTGTAGTAAGGTTGGTGTGGGTTTTCATAACCAAACTTGCGGTAATAATGGGGAAAATCTGCAAAACCAATTGATTGCTCGTTTGCTGATAATACGGGAACATCATGATTACCAGGAACAACATAAACCGGAAAAGGTAGTTGAGCAAGTCTGTTTGCTAACCACGCATGATTTTCTGGTTCACCGTGTTGGGTTAAGTCTCCGGGAATCAGAAGAAAATCTAAATCAAGTTGTGTTAAATGTTCTAGTACACTTTCAAAGGCGGGAATACTGACTTCCACTAAATGAAATCGGCTGGGATGATCCCAAATTGTATGGGGTAGTGCAATGTGTAAGTCACTAACTATAGCAAAACGAAAGTTGATATCCATTGATTTAAAAAAATGTTAAAGCCGAAAGAGTAAATATACCCTTTTTATAAAAGTATAACTCTTGCCTTGTCTAGTTACGTACTAGCAACCAGACTTAATATTTGTATGTTTAACTTTTATTAGCGAAATTTTAGTGACAGGAGTAGTCAGAAGTAGTCAAAGGAGTATTTATTATGGCTGTGATTCGAGTTCGTCAGCACGTTAACCCCCTAGCGAGAAAATTTCAAACCCCTGCTGATCCCCCAGCATGGGAAAAAATCTATGCACAGTATCAACAACCCTTACATTTAGATATTGGATGTGCGAGGGGTAGGTTTTTACTTCAAATGGCACAGGTAGAAACCAACTGGAATTTTTTGGGTTTGGAAATTAGAGAACCTTTAGTTATAGAAGCAAATAGGATAGTTTCTGAGTTGGGTTTAACAAATTTACATTATTTATTTTGTAATGTGAATAATTCTTTGAGTCCAATTTTATCTACTTTAAAACCAGGAATTTTACAACGGGTATCAATTCAATTTCCTGATCCTTGGTTTAAAACTCGTCATGCTAAACGGAGAGTAGTACAACCAGAGTTAGTGCAAGAATTAGCTAATTATTTGGCTGTGGGTGGGGTGGTATTTTTGCAATCTGATCAGGAATTTATTGCTGTGGAAATGTGCGATCGCTTCCAAGAACACCCAGCATTTGAGAAAATGGGAACGGAAAAATGGTTAGCAGAAAACCCGCTTCCTGTGCCTACAGAAAGGGAAATTGCTACACAAAATAAAGGTGAACCTGTGTATCGGGCAATGTTTGTAAAGCATTAAATTTCAATTTTAATTACAGGTAAAGTAACTGTGAAAGTTGTTCCCACGTCTATTTGACTTTCAAATTTAATTTCACCACCATGCGCTTCCACACATTTTTTCACAATTGCTAAACCCATACCTGTACCGGAAATACCGCTGACATTTTCACCACGATGAAAGGGAATAAATAGTTGATTTTGATCTTTTGTCGAAATACCAATTCCCCAATCTTGAATTTTGAAGGTTGCTGTTTTTTCTTGTCTGGTTAATTCAAATTTGACTTTGCTATCAGGGTAGGAATATTTAATAGAATTACTAAGGATATTTCCTAAAATATGCCGTAATAAATTTTCATCCCAAAGAGTTGAGCTAAAGTCACCAGAACTGGTAAATTCTATAGTCACTCGTTTCTCTAAAGCAGTTAAATGAGTATCTTCTAATATTTGATGACAAAAAGCTTCTAAATTTAAAGGATAAAGTTGACATTGTAATTTGCCAGAATCAGCTTTACCAATAAAGGAAACTTCATCCAATAATTGTGCCATGTTTTTAATAGCAGAACGAATTATTTTTAGATGATTTAATTTTTTTTCTTGGGTTAATTTTTCATCGTTGTTTTGTAGCAATCCCGCAGCTAAAAGTATCGTATTTAAAGGATTACGAATGTCATGGGAAAGCATAGAAACAAATTCAGTTTTAAACTGATATAGTTCCTGGGCTTTTTCCAGTTCAGCAGTTCTTTCTTCAACTGTGATTTCTAATGTTTGATTGACTGTGCGTAATTGTTCTAAAACTTGTTTTCTGGCGATCGCATACTGAACTGAACGCACTAAAACATCTGGCTTTACTTGTCTTTTGACTAAATAATCTTGCGCTCCCTGTCTCACAGCTTCTATTGCTAATTCTTCATCATTGATATTAGTAAGAACAACAATAGGTGTGCTGGGTGCTTGACTTATTAGTAAGGGGAGGGATGATAATCCTTGACTATCAGGTAAGGTTAAATCTAACAAAATTACGTCATAGTTTTGTTGGCTTAATTCATGAAATGCATCTCGTAATCTTTGAACATGAACTAAACTAAACTCTTTTGATGGGGATTGCTTCAAAAACTCTTGTAACAACCTAGCTTCCGCCAAGTTGTCTTCAATTAACAAGATTTTTACCAAGCAAGTTGCAGTCATTATTTTCCAGGAGTCAGGAGTTCAGGAGTCAGGAGTTCAGGAGTCGTAAGGGCGAAGCATTCGGGCGATAAATTATCAATTTTTATCACAGGTTATTTTCCTGTAAGGGCGAAGCATTCGGGCGATAAATTATCAATTTTTATCACAGGTTATTTTCCGAATGCTTCGCCCCTACTTCGCCCCTACTTCGCCCGTACAGGAGGTAGGAGGCAGAAGTTTTTGAATTACAAATTATGAATTATCAATTTATTTTTACCCAGTCACCAGTCACCAATCACCAATCACCAATCACCAATCACCAATATTATTCTGTTGGTAAAGTGGCGGTAGCAAACCAAAATTCCTCAATACCTTTGACAATTTGAAATAATTGGGCGAGGTTGCGGGATTTGGTAATGTAACAGTTTACGTGCAAGTCGTAGCTGTGGTAAATGTCATCTTCGTTTTTGGAAGTTGTTAACACTACCACAGGAATGCGTTTTAATTTGGGGTCAGATTTAATTTCTGCTAATACTTCTCGTCCATCTTTTCTGGGTAAATTTAAATCAAGAAGAATCAGATCGGGGCGTATGGCATCGGCATATTCACCTTCTTGACGCAGATAGGCCATTGCGTCTATTCCATCCCTAACTGTTACTACTTCATGGGGTAGTGAACTGGTTTTTAATGCTTCTTGGATGAGGCGAATGTCGGCTTTGTTATCCTCAACTAAAAAGATTATTTTGTGTGTTTCTTCCGTTTCTACGCTCACGATCACGTCCTCCTGCTGGAATGGTAAAGTAGAAGGTTGCACCTTGTCCGAGTTGTGACTCTACCCAAATTCGCCCCCGATGACATTCAATGATTTTTTTACAAATTGCTAAACCCATACCAGTACCGGGGTATTCATCCCTGGTGTGGAGACGTTGAAAGATGACAAAAATGCGATCGCTAAATTGCGGATCTATGCCTATTCCATTATCGCGTACTGAGAATAACCATTCATCTTCTAATCTTTCTGCACCTATATGAATTTCCGGTGGTTCGTGACTGCGGAATTTAATCGCGTTACCGATCAAGTTTAAAAACAATTGCATTATTTGTATACTATCAGCCATGACAGTGGGTAACGGATCATGGGTAATGGTTGCGCCGGTTTCGGAAATGCGTTTGCGGAGGTTACTTAATGCTTTTTCTAAGGCTGTTTCTACTTCTGTAACTTGAAATGCGATCGCTTGAGTATCAACTTTAGAATATGCTAATACATCATCAATCAAGGTTTGCATTAAGCTGACTCCCTCGACTGCAAAATTGATAAATTCTTTTGCATCTTCATCCAGAGCAGCTTCATAGCGCATTTCTAATAATTGCACATAATTGGCTACTTGATTCAATGGTTCTTGTAAATCATGGGAAGCAACATAGGCAAATTTTTTCAATTCCGCATTTGATCTTTCTAAATCATGCGCTAGTTGTGCTAATTCATCAGCTTGGCGTAGTACAATATTTACTATTGCTTTCCGCAATTCTAAAGCTGCTTTGATTTCTACATATTGCCAAGGTAAGGATGTTAATCTAACTGTTTCTTTCCACAGTTCAAATGATTTCCGGGGACATAAACGTAAATTCCCCTGAGTTTGATTAACTTCATAAGCTTTATTAGGATCTCCACCCCAATTAACAGTTTGAATCACCTCCGGTCTAAACCATAATACATAATTCCTTTGAGAAATAGGAATAGCTAATAAACCACTAGCGACATTTTTAAAACTAATCGCATCTGGGTAAATATTAGCCAAAGAATCCGTATAAAAGACTTCATCTTCTATATTATTCTTTAACCATTCTACTAAAAAATTCAGTTCTTCTTCTCTGGGAGTTTCACCAATCAGGGTGTAATTTCCCCCAAAACAAACTGCTGCTCCTGTGGCACTGGTTAAGTCTAAAAGATTCGGCTGGTTTTTCACCAAGCCATCAATAAAGTTATCTTCTTGGGACATATATTCAACTAAAAGTGATTGAATATAGGTCAAATTCATGCGATAATCATAATCTTCTGTTTCTTCTCTAGCGGAAATTTCAGAAAATATCACTCTCCCTAAAAATTCGCAAGCTTTCCGCAATTCATAGGAAACATATTTGGGTGTTTTATGATGACAAGCAATCAATCCCCAAAGTTTTTGATCTTTAATCAAAGAGATTGTCAAAGAAGCACCAACCCCCATATTATGTAAATATTCTATATGACAAGGTGCGGGACTTCTGAGAATAGAGTTAGTTAAATCAACTGGACGATTTGTAACAGGATTATCAACAGGAAAAATTATCACCGATTCTATATTAGCATCGGGAATTAACCTGATAGAATTATCAATAAATAATTTTCTCGCTGGTTTGGGAATGTCTGATTCTGGATAATGTAAACCCAAGTAAGATTCTAACTCGTCTATTTTTTCTTCCGCAATAACTGAACCATGTCCATCATCATCGAATTTATATAGCATGACTCTATCAAATCCGGTGACTTTTCGCACTTCTTGAACAATGATTTGACAAAATTCTCTGAGGTTTTTTGTGTTTTCTAAGCGATTTATGGATGCTCTAGCTAAATGATAAAAGCTTAAAAAGGGAATATTTTCTTGAGAAATTGCTGGTTCTAATTCTAGAATTAAAAATCCTTCAGAATTACGGTGAAATACAGCATCAAATACTGTGTATTCATCACCTTTTCTCTTAATCCAAAGTTTGGTAGGATTGATAAAATTTAGATTCTGATCTAATAACCCAGATTTAATTCTCTCAAACTGGAACGGATCGATTAAATCTTCTAATTTCTTCTGCACCATATTTTCGGGAGAAATGCCGAAAACATTTAAGGTATTATTACTAACCTGTAATACATTTAATTCTGGTTCTTCTAATATTAACAGAATACCATAGGGCTGAATTTGGCTAGAAAGATGAATAGGTGCTTCTTTCAAGCTCTTGATCTTAATATCTGAAACATTTTGTACTTGTAAGCTTTGTACTTGTAAGCTTTGTACTTGTAAGCTGATATCCATCACGATTCCCCTCTATTATCTAGGTGCATCAAGAGTAGAGTTAGCGATAGATGTTTTCACTTGTCAGGTTTATTAACCTACCCAGATGTAACTCTCTTAGCACTTTTCAATTTTCTGTTCAACTAACTTGCAGATGATTATGTAGCTAAGAAACTGAATGAGATGTTAAATTCTAATTTGCTGTTTTCAGACTTTGTGATTACTGCGTTAATTTTTTTTCTGCCTCTTATCATTTCTTGACTTTTTTGTCATTGGGTTTTTGTCATTGGGTAGATTTACCCTAATCTTTAACTGATTAAAGTTTAACAGGTAGTTATCCTAACTACAGATAATAAATGTGAAATTAAAGTGATTAAGTAACCACTTTTTATATAGATATATTAAGAAAATATCATAAGAAAATATCAAAGGTTTGATTCTGATTCCATTGAAAATCTTTCCAGATCCGCGACTTCTAAACATTGATCATATTTGATTGAAAGTATCAAAATAAGAAGTTAGGGATCGTGTGCTATGGAAAATCTTTTTAGATCCCCGTTTAATTTTTATATCCAACTTCTAAACCACATCCGTAGGTGATAATCTTCCACAGAAAGAGGTAAACCTAAATAAATAGGTAGCCAAAAAACAAAAGCAACTATAATAGTGAAGCTGATTGTTAGACCAAGTATACGCATTCCTCTATAATAACTGCGAAGACATTGATCAACAAACCAAGCAAGTGCAATAAATGTAAATATCACTGCACTCATATAATGGTAGATAAACACACAGCGATTTACCTTTACCCAAGGTAATAAATTAGCAGCGTAATTGATAACAATATATAAAGCAATCCAAGTATCAACGCCTAGATTTTGAGGAATAAATAATCGTTTTTGCTGTATTCCCGGTAGTAAGATTTTTACAAATAACATTCCTACTAAAAATATAATTGTCGCTAAACCAAACCACCATAAAAAAGGATTACCCATTGCATGAACATCATAAACCACTTTCCCCGCACCAGGAGGTAAGGGTGGTCCAAATACAGGAATGGGATCTTGAAAACTTTGAGTGATTTGATAATAATAAGCCATTGGGCGAGTCATTAATGGCCATTTGTACCATGCAGCACAGTAGGGATGTACACTAGAATCATTACCACCTAACTGAAGATGAAACTGTAAAATTTGTTTATGAACTTCTATAAATCCATAACTTGTGTCTAGCTGGAGATGAGGAATCCAAATTAAACTGTACATTAATATAGGGATAATTCCGAGAAAAAATCCCATTTGTAAAATATTGATTTGCGTAATTTTTTGCAGTGGTATTTGTGGGGTATTTTCTTGATTTTTAATTTGATTATGATTGGCTGAAAAGGAGTTGCGTAAATAAGAAAATAAAGGTGATCGTGGTGAAGGTGCTAAAGATTGCAACCAACGAATTATCCAAGCTGCTATCCACATTCCATAAGCACCAGCAAGAAACCATAAACCGTTCCATTTTGTCCCAATGGAAGCACCAAAACTAATTCCAGCTATGAATAAAGCAAACCAACGTTGTTTATTTTGTTTTTCCAAAGCTAATAATAAAAACCAGTGTCCGATTAATCCAAAAATCACTATATAGATATTACTTAAAGCATAGCGAGATTCTACCAAAAATAAACCATCCAAAGCTGTAAATAAACCTGCTAATAAAGCGAAACCACGACGATAACTTAATTGATAAGTGAGGAAAATAACTATTAAGGGAATTAATGAACCTGTAAAAGCATTTGCCCACCGATAACTCCAAGGAGATAATAAAGAACCTGTTGCACCGTTGACAGGATTTTGCCAAAAGGGAATATGATTACCAATCCAAATTCCTAAACCAATGATATATTGACTCAGGGGAGGATGGGCATTAAAAAAGGGAGTGTTGGTAAGATAATTATTACCAAATTGGGCAAAATAAACCTCATCAAATACGAGGGTATTAAATCTTCCTAATCCCCAAAATCGTAAGATCAATGATAGGATAAATATTGCTGTTGTACAGATTCTAAACCATTTTTTAGTCATTGGCTATTAGATGTGTAAATTTCTGGTATGGTTAGTTTACCATAACCTTAAACTATGCTAATTCAAGTATAGCAATGATTTAATTATATTTAAATCATATATATTTAAATTGTATTTTGATGTATAAACGAAGATTAAGATCCCCGACTTCTTTAAAAGATTTCGCTGTTAAACAAATAATTAATCATAGAAGTCAGGGATCTGTGCCGAGTGCCAAACTAATCATCAAGTAGCAGTCTTTTAAATCCAATACCATTAGGTAAATTATAATCTAGTAAAAATTGTTGGTAAGCTGATTCTTCCTCAATGTGCATTTTGATGTAGTCTATTTTGGGTATTTTTCCTAGTCCCAATTCTGCATATTCCAAATAACTAGAAAATTACCATTCTCCTGGTTGATCTACTATTCCTGCTTTGACTGGATTGAGGTGAATATAGCGGCAAAGATGGAAAAGATATTCAGTTTGTGAAACATTAATACTTTGAAACCGTCCCTGAAATAATACCCCGGAACGATTAAACCTTTTATTAATTGCCTTTGTGTAAGCAAGTGAGAGAGATTTCATAGTATCAGATAGAATATCATCTCTCAGATATACCAACAAATGATAATGATTAGGCATTAAACAGTAAGCAATAATATCTACTGCATTGTTTGTAAGATGTTCTTTGAGCAATCGGAGAAAATAAATATAATTTTTGCGCTCCAAGAAAATATTTTGACGATTGTTACCACGATTATAAATATGATTCTTAAAGGAATTTAAAAATACGAAATTACCGATTGTGACACCAGGGGTGCGGAATGTGGGTTACAAGGGTTTGTTGGGTTTCCACACGGTAAACCCAACCTTGTATCTTAGAGGTATGTTAGAGGAAGTGGTAGACCGTCCCAACCTTGGTCAGAAAAGACCGCTTCGTAGCAAGGATCACCACAACAATCTCCATGACAGAACTCGAACAGTCGCCT
>NZ_JACJPU010000068.1:0-22024 GCF_014696235.1 Sphaerospermopsis sp. FACHB-1194
CAATCAACTATTACCACCAGGAATACCAGGAGAACTGTGTATAGCTGGAGTTGGTTTAGCTAGAGGATATTTAAATCGTCCCCAAGCGACTGGGGAAAAATTTATAGAAATAGACATAAATGGTCAAATTGAGAGAATTTACAAAACAGGAGACTTAGCGCGTTACCTAGCAGATGGGAACATAGAATACATAGGACGCATAGATAATCAAGTTAAAATTCGGGGCTTCCGCATCGAGTTAGGAGAAATCGAAGCGGTACTCAATCAACATCCTCAAATCCAGACATCATGCGTCATCGTCCGTGAAGACAACCCCACAGAAAAACGTTTAGTTGGGTACATAGTAGCGAAAACAGAAACAACACCAGAGCTTACAAGCATTCGTCAATTCCTGGTGAATAAACTGCCGGGGTACATGATACCATCAGCCTTAGTCAGATTGGAAAATCTACCACAGACACCCAACGGCAAAATAGACCGTCGCGCCCTACCAAAACCAGAATTAGACAGCACAATAGTAGAAAAATATGTTGCTCCACGCAACCCCATAGAAGAACTGCTAACACAAACGTGGTTACAAGTGCTAAAAGTAGAATCTGTGGGTGTAAATGACAACTTCTTTGAACTGGGGGGACATTCCCTACTAGCAACACAAATAGTTTCACGTATCCGCAACATATTCCAAGTGGAACTACCATTAAATAAATTGTTTGCCGCCCCCACAGTCAGAGAACTAGCCCATATTATTACCCAATTACAACAAGACAACTTAGAACTGTCAACACCACCTCTGTCACCCAGAGCCAAAGATGCAGACTTACCAATGTCTTTTGCCCAACAGCGTTTGTGGTTCTTAGACCAATTTGAGACTAACAGTGTAGTATACAACATACCCACAGCTTTACATTTGCGAGGAAAATTGCAAATTACAGCATTAGAGCAAAGCTTACAAACAATTATTCATCGCCACGAAGCCTTACGTACTAATTTCACCAGCATTGACGGACAACCAATTCAAGTTATTAGAGAACAGAAAACAGGGAACAAGGAACAGGGAATAGTATCAATTGTTGACTTACAGCACTTACCCAAAACAGAACAAGAAATAGCTGTAGAACAATTAACGCAACAACAAAAGATGACAGGATTTGAGTTAGAAACAGAAGCGTTAATTAGAGTACAGTTAATCTTAGTGAACCAGACAGAGCAAATATTGTTAGTGTGTATGCACCACATTGTTTCCGATGGTTGGTCAATGGGTGTGTTTTTCCAAGAACTGACACAGCTATATCATGCTTATTGTCAAAATCAACCTTCACCTTTAACACCCCTACCAATTCAGTACGCTGATTTTGCAATTTGGCAAAGACAATGGTTGCAAGGGGATGTACTACAAAATCAATTAACATACTGGGAACAACAACTCAAAGACGCACCAACCTTATTATCATTACCCACAGACCGCCCCAGACCTGCTGTACAGACATTTGTAGGGGAACATTACAAATTTGCCTTACCACCAGAATTAAGCCAAAAACTGACAGAACTGAGTCGGCAAGAAGGGTGTACCCTATTTATGACCTTGTTAGCAGCTTATGATACCCTGCTTTATCGCTACACAGGACAATCAGATATTTTGGTAGGTTCACCCATTGCTAACCGAGATCGGGCTGAGATAGAAGGGTTAATTGGCTTTTTTGTCAATACTTTGGTAATGCGTAGTAATTTGGCGGGTAATCCCAGTTTTAGTGAGTTGTTAACTCGTGTGCGGGAAATGGCTTTGGGTGCTTATGCCCATCAACATTTGCCCTTTGAAATGCTAGTGGAAGCATTGCAACCAGAACGGGATTTATCCCATAGTCCACTATTCCAAGTCATGTTTAACCTGCAAAATGCTCCTGAGTCTGAGTTGGAGTTAAATGGATTAACCGTTAGTTCAGTACCATTTAAAGGTGTAGCTTCTGCATTTGATATGACCTTATTTATGCAGAATACAACTAAAGGAATGATAGGATTATGGGAATACAATACTGATTTATTTGACCATAGTACCATTGAATCTATAACAAGTCATTTTATTACTTTGCTAGAAGCAGTAGTAAATAATCCCCAAGAGCGTATTGACCAGTTGCCCATATTAACAGCAGTTGAGCGACAAAAGTTACTGATGGAGTGGAATGATACTCAAGCTGATTATCCTGTAGGTAAATGTCTCCATCAATTATTTGCACAGCAGGTAGAACTAACACCGGATGCTGTAGCGGTGGTGTTTGATGATCAACAATTAACTTATCAACAGTTAAACACCCAAGCTAATCAATTAGCCCATTATTTACAATCTCTGGGTGTGGGTGCAGAAGTTTTGGTGGGAATTTATTTAGAGCGTTCCTTATCCATGACTGTGGCACTTTTAGCCATCCTCAAAGCTGGAGGCGGTTATGTTCCCCTAGATGTTGATTATCCCCAACAACGATTAACTTACATATCCCAAGATTCACAAATTTCTGTACTGATCACACAAGAAAGTTTACTCAATTCCTTGCCAGTGGAAGGGGTGAAAGTTATTGTCTTAGATCAAGAATGGGAAGTATTCAATTCTCACAGTCCAGAAAATCCGGTCAGTGAAGTAGTAGCGGAAAACTTGGCTTGTGTATTGTATACTTCTGGTTCTACTGGCAATCCCAAAGGTGTGATGTTAACTCATGGAGCTTTGGTAAATCATAGCAGTGCCATTAGTGAAGCATTTGGTTTGACGAGTAGCGACCGTGTTTTACAATTTGCGGCTTTTGGCTTTGATGTCGCACTAGAAGAAATATTCCCCACATGGTTTAAAGGCGGAACAGTAGTATTAAGACCAACAGAAATGTTTTCTTCCTTTGCCAATTTTGCCCAGTTTATAGAACAACAACAAATAACTGTTTTAACCCTGACTTCCGCTTATTGGCATGAATGGATGGTAGCAGTATCTCAATCATACTCCACCGTACCCCAAAGTTTACGGTTATTGACTGTAGGTGGAGATACTGTTTTACCGGAAACAGTGGCAATGTGGCAGCAGTTGGTAGGGGATAGAATCACTTGTTTAAATGCCTACGGTCCGACCGAAGCCTCGGTGACAGCGATAGTCTATGATGTGCGAAATTACCAACCAGAAAAAACTAATACAGTCCTCATCGGTCGTCCTGTAGATAATACAGAAATTTACATCCTGGATTCCAATTTACAACCAGTTCCCATAGGAGTTAAGGGTGAATTGTACATTGGTGGTGAGCGTTTAGCGCGGGGTTATCTCAACCGTCCAGAATTGACACACGAGAAATTTATTCTCAATCCGTTTAAAGATGGTAAATGGTTCGACTTCGCTCACCAACCATCCCATTACCTTTATAAAACAGGGGATTTAGCACGCTATTTACCCGATGGCAATATAGAATTTATTGGACGCATTGATGATGTAGTGAAAATCCGAGGTTTCCGTGTTGCACTGGGAGAAATTGAAAGTCTCTTAGTTCAGCATCCTGATGTGATTTGTCAGGTTGTGATGGCAAGAGAAGACCAACCAGGTCATAAACAGTTGGTTGCTTATGTTGTCTCTGATAATCCATCCTTAACCCAAAATGAATTACAAAGCTTCTTGAAACAAAAGCTGCCAAATTATATGATTCCCACAGCTTTTGTGATGATGGAGGGTTTACCAGTCACGACTAATGGTAAAATAGACCGTCGCGCCCTACCTGCACCCTCCCAAGAGATTAACCTGAGCAACTTTGTGTTACCCAATACTCCCACACAAAAACTGATCGCAGATATTTGGAGCAGTGTTTTAGGAACAACACAATTAGGCATTCACAACAACTTTTTTGACATGGGGGGTAATTCTTTACGCGCTATGCAAGTGATGTCTTTATTAACAGAAACCTTGCAAATAGATTTACCCCTACGTTATTTGTTTGAAAACCCGACAGTCGCAGAACTAGCAGCCGGTTTTGATAGTTTACTCACCAGCCAGACGAATACCATTACTACCTCTAAGCTAGATTTAAAAGCAGAAGCAGTTTTAGATGCCAGTATTCAAATCCGTAAAGACGTTATATATAACGTCTCTACAGATTACAACAACAAACCTCAAGGAATCTTTTTAACGGGAGTGACGGGTTTTCTGGGTAGTCATTTACTTTATGAACTCCTGCAACAAACTGAGGAACCGATTATTTATTGTTTGATTCGTGCTACAGATATTGAAGAGGCACGACAAAAGCTAGAAAATCAACTTCAATTGTACAAACTCTGGTCAGAAGTTGACAGAAAACGTATTATTCCTGTGGTTGGAAATTTAGGGAAAAAATATTTAGGTCTTTCCACATCAGAATTTCAACAGTTAGCAAGTCAGATAGATGTTATCTATCATTGTGGTGCTTGGATTAATGTTATTTATCCCTACTCTGTTTTAAAACCTGCTAATGTGTTGGGAACGCAAGAAATCATTCGGTTAGCCAGTGAAATCAAAGTTAAACCTTTACATTACATTTCAACTACATCTGTTTTATCAGCAGCTACTCCTAATGAAGCAGGATTAATTTTAGAATCGGATCTTCTTGATCAATATCAAGTGTTAGAAAATGGCTATGTTCAAAGTAAGTGGGTAGCAGAGAAATTAGTGATGCAAGCTCGTGATTTAGGTCTACCTGTAGCTATTTATCGAGCATCAAGGATTACAGGAAGTACCAAAACAGGTATTAGTAATACAGATGATTTATTTTGCAGGTTAGTCAAGGGTTGTTTAGAAACAAGAATATTTCCTGATGTGCAGATGGAGGATAATTTGACTCCTGTGGACTATGTGAGTAAAATAATTGTTAATCTGTCAGGACAAAAGGAATCTTTAGGAAAGGCATTTCACCTAGTTAATCCTGAATCTACTACAATCAAGGATTTATTTCACTTGATTCGCTCTTTAGGATACCCTGTACAGATGATTCCTGTAGAGCAATGGCATTCAGAGATTTCACTGGAGAGTCAAATGTCTGATCCTGGTAATTTAAGAGTTTTGTCTCATATTATTCCCAAAATGGCGCTAGAGAATAGTCGCGAACCAGAGATTGACTATCAAAATACTATCAATGGTCTAGGGAATACTGATATTATGTATCCTATATTAGACCAAAATTTATTGAGGACTTATATTTCCTACTTCATAAGTAGCGGTTTTATCAATGACCAGTTAGTAACAGAGCAAATGGCATTTGGTCATAAGACTAACTAACCGTACAATGTCATGAGTCTGATAACCTCAAATTAATGGATGAAGGTACACAGGGGATCAGGGTGAAGGTTTTTTCTTACCCTTTCCCCTTTCACCTTTAACCAAGAAATATTAAATTGCTGCTTATACGTCAACTCAAAATTACAATATTGTTAAAATATGCAAGCTCAAATTTCCCGCGATCAACCTTTAAGCAATAATTATTCAGCTTTTACTCAATTTTGGAAAAATTTCCAATCTATTACCGAACCTTACTGGTATCCAAGTACATCAGGGGGAAGAGCATTTTCAGACGTGATTCGTTCATGGGGAATGCTTATTCTCTTAATAATACTTATAATTGGACTTGTTAGTTTAAATGTAGTTAGTAATTTTCTTTATCGCTACATAGTTGATATTACTATTACAGGAAAAGATGTTTCTCAGTTTTTTAATGTTGTATTGACTTATGCTATAACCCTAGCATTTGTAACAGCATTGGTAGGGTTTTCTAAGTTTGTAAGAAAGCAAATGGTACTAGAGTGGTATCAATGGCTAAATGATCACATTCTGGCAAAATATTTACATGAAAGAGCATACTATAAAATCAATTTTAAATCTGATATTGATAATCCTGATCAACGCCTCTCTCAAGAAATTGAACCTGTTATAAGTAATGCTTTGACTTTTTCAACTACCTTACTAGAAAAAATACTGGAAATCATAGCTTATATTATAATTATTTGGTCAATTTCAAAGCAAGTTGCAATTATTTTAGTAATTTATACTCTTTTGGGTAATATAGTTGCTGTCTACTTGACTCAACAAATAAATAAAATTAATCAAGAGGAACTTCAATCTAAGGCTGATTATAACTATTGTTTAACTCATGTTAGAGTTCATGCTGAATCAATAGCTTTTTTCCGGGGAGAAAAACAAGAGTCAAATATCATTGGAAAAAGATTTCAGCAGTTAATCAAGATTTCTAAACGGAGGATTGGCTGGGAAAGAAATCAAGACTTTTTTAATAGAGGATATCAAGCTGTAATCGAGGTATTTCCATTTCTAATACTCGGACCTTTATATATTACAAATCGGCTAGATTTTGGAGAAATTAGCCAAGCTTCTTTATCGGCATATCTTTTTGCTAATGCTCTAGCAGAATTAATCAATGAATTTGGCAGTTCAGGTAGGTTTTCTGTTTATGTGGAACGGTTGTCTGAGTTTTCTTCTGCTTTGGAACAAGTCGCTAAACAACCAGAAAATGCGAGTACCATCAAAACAGTAGAAGATAATCATATCACCTTTGAGAATGTAACTTTACAAACTCCCAATTATGAGAGAGTAATTGTGGAAGATTTATCACTTTCTGTACAACCGGGAGAAGGTTTATTAATTGTTGGTCCAAGTGGTAGAGGTAAAAGTTCTTTATTGAGGGCGATCGCTGGTTTGTGGAATGCAGGAACAGGTCGTTTAGTGAGGCCTCCTTTAGAAGAAGTGTTGTTTTTACCTCAACGTCCTTACATTATTTTAGGAACTTTGCGAGAACAGTTGCTTTATCCGTATACAGAACGAATAGTCAGCGATCGCGCACTCAAAGAAGTTTTAAAACAAGTTAATCTGGATAGTTTATTAAGTCGAGTAGATGGTTTTGATACTGAAGTTCCCTGGGAAAATATATTATCTTTAGGAGAACAACAACGTTTAGCATTTGCCAGATTGTTAGTTACTCAACCTGCTTTCACTATCTTAGATGAAGCTACCAGTGCTTTAGACTTAAATAATGAAGGTACTTTATATCAACAATTGCAAGCAACAAAAACAACATTTATCAGTGTCGGACATCGGGAAAGCTTATTTGATTATCATCAATGGGTTTTAGAACTTTCTCAAGATTCTAGTTGGCAACTTTTAACTGTGCATGATTATCAACGTCAGAAATTACAATCATCTGCCATCATTCCTGATGAAAAAGATGAAATTACAATAGATAATTTTGCCAATAATAAATCTCCAAATCAACCAAAAATAGCAACACCAGAAATAGCAAACCAAGTAAACCAAGCAAGTCTTATTACCGGACTTTCTCATCAAGAAATGCAGAAATTAATAGATTATTCACTGGGGACTGTGAGAACTAAAGCTAGTAAAGGTCAAACTATTACAACTCAAGATGGTTCTACCTACAGCTATAATAAAGACCCCAATGTTTTGAAATGGGTGAAAGTTTAGGGTGAAACAATTTATATCAAGTCCGGGTAATTACTGACGATATAAGTTGTTGGTTTTTGGTTAATAATTGCCTTTTCCCAATTACCAATTACCCATTACCAATTACCAGCCCCAACAGATATGATAAGTATTCAACAGGACATGATATTACAATGTTTTTGTTTTTGAGTTGTAGATTTTTTGAGGATACTTATTTTCAAAATAGGTAATAGCAACTTCACCTAATGCTTTAACTGCGGCCGCTCCCATTGCGGGTTGAACCACTGATCCAATACCAGGAATCAACCCTGCTATAATACTGCCCATATTAAACAGAAATTGTCCCCCACCCATGCCTATAATTGCTGCGGCCATTGCTCCAGCACCACTAGCAGGTATCAAATTCACATCATAAATTTGAGCAATTCTAGTAACTACAACACCCTGTACACCAGCTAAACTGGTTTGAAAGGCGATCGCACCAAGAGGAGAAATTCCTCCCGCAACTCCTGCTGTTGCTCCTGCTCCCATCATTAACCAAAGTTCATCTCTAGCTTGATCACGACAATATTTAGTCATAAAATCGGCAATTTCATCAAAAATATTTCTTGGATCATTAGGTTTTCAAACCTTTTATTGATGATATTCAGAAATTTTTAAACAAAATCTATCCCAGGGTATTGGTGGAAAGCTATTAAATTCCACGTAAGTATTCAGTAATCAGTAATCAGCTATTTTCTAGACAAAGACTGAATTACAGCGATTTTCAGGTAAATGAACCACATTTTTTAATCTCACGCAAAGACGCAAAGGCGCAAAGGAAGATAACAAGAAGGATGTGGTACAAATACATGAAAACTGCTGTAATAAGTATGCTCCCGTTTTGTCAAATTACACCAGTGTTAATGAGAGCAATTTATCAATGGACAATTGATGGTTTTATTCTTTATTGCTGACTGCTGAATGCTTACAATGCCACTTGCTCTAGCTTTTTATCAATTATTTTTTTCTCTTGTGAGAAATCCGGGTTTAGCTGTATAATATTGAGAAAAGGTGATTGGTGATTGGTGACTGGTGACTGGTGATTGGGTAAAAATAACTAATAACTACTAAATAATGACTAATATCTAATATCTAATATCTAAAATGACACCGATTGAATTATTAATTTTAGCATTTGCAGGAATTGTAGCTGGGATTTTAGCAGGTTTTTTGGGAATTGGTGGAGGTACAGTTTTAGTACCTTTATTAATTAGCTTAGGAAACGAATCTATCCAAGCAGTAGCTACCAGTAGTTTATCAATTGTCATTACCGCATCTGCTGGAAGTATTCAGAATTGGCGCATGGGTTATCTGGATATCAACAATGTTTTAAGTATGGCTTTACCAGCCTTAATAACTGCTCAAATCGGTGTTTTATTAGCTAATTTATTTCCTGAATATTTGTTATTATTTACCTTTGGATTATTATTAATTTCCAATATTTATTTAGTTGATCTGAGAAAAAAAATAGTTGCTAGAAAAAAAATAGAAGAAGAAGGAAACCAAGCTCAGGAAGTTGTAGAAGAAAATAACGAAAATAACGAAACTAATGTTCATAAAATTCAAGAGTTTTGGCATAGAATTATCACAGGTGGTACTGGCGGTTTATTAGCAGGTTTATTTGGAGTTGGTGGGGGGATAATTATGGTTCCTCTGCAAATTGTCTTACTCAATGAAAATATTAAAAAAGCTATTCAAACGAGTTTAGGAGTCATAGTCATTACCGCTATTTCTGCAACTGCTGGCCATGCTTATTCAGGTAATGTTTTGTGGTTAACTGGCGCAATTTTAGGATTTGGTGGTTTATTAGGAGTACAATTTAGTACCCGGTTTTTACCAAAATTACCAGATAAAGTAGTGAGTTTAGCTTTTAGAAGTTTGTTGGCTATTTTATCTATTTATATATTTTGGAAAGCTTGGCAAAGTTATTAAGTTTGATGTAAGCATTAAGCCGTCAGCTATCAGCCTTCAAAGCTAAAATACACACAATGAACACAAATGCACAGAGTGTAAACCTGAAAAGCTTTTAGCACTGTCACCTGTCACTTGTTATACTTAAAACTACCAAAATTTCAGGAACAGAGAAAAATGTTACCCATTGCTACTACACTAATTATCGAATATGAAGAATAATTAAGAGAAAATAGTGTTAGCAAAAATATGATGATTTTGGCTCAAAGTTTAACAATTGATTGGGTTTTAGTAAATAACTGCGTCAAGTTCGCTCTTTGGGGTGTTTTCTCCCTCTTACTTGCGGAAATAATTAGAGATAGTTATCATGCTTTGTGTCATCAAGTTACTTGGCTGGCAAAATGGCATAATAAACATCATGCAGCTTACCGTCGAGATTTAACATTAGTTTCTCAACAAGCTTACTTAGATTCCCAGTTGTATCACGACATAGTTGAGTCAATTATACTGCTAGTTTTATTAATCACAGTTGCTTTAGTTTTCAGACAATGGGGTTTATGGTTGGGTGTTGCTTATGGTGGAACTTTTTTATATGGTGCATCTTTGCGATATTTCCAAGGTACAATAGACACAGATTACAATCATTTACCAGGACCGTTAGCAGCAACTCCTTCTGTGTGGTTTGTGAATAGAACATATCATTGGCGACATCATTTTGATGATGTAAATGCTTATTATAGTGGTGTATTTTCTCTGGTGGATAAAATATTAGGAACAGGACTTTCTTTAAAAGGTAAAACCGTTGCTTTAACTGGTGCTTCTGGTGCTTTAGGAAAAGCATTAACCGCAGAATTAATCAAGCATAAAGCCAAAGTTATTGCTTTAACAACTAACCCAGATAAAATAGAGGAACAAACTGGTTTAAAAGTGATGTTTTGGGAATTGGGAAATGAAGAAGAATTAAAAGCCAACTTGCAAAAAGTTGATATTTTAATTATCAATCATGGAGTGAATGTTTATGGCGATCGCACATCCACAGCAATTCACAATTCTTATCAAGTTAACACTTTTTCCGCTTTGCGGTTAATAGATATATTTTCTGTAACTGTCACCGGATCTGATGCTAAAGCGACTAAAGAAATTTGGGTTAATACATCAGAAGCAGAAGTTTCACCAGCTTTAAGTCCTTTATATGAAATCAGCAAAAGGGCGTTAGGTGATATCATTACCCTCAAACGTTTGGATGGAGTTTGTGTAATTAGAAAATTGATTTTAGGACCCTTCAAAAGTCAACTTAATCCATTCGGTGTGATGTCAGCAAATCAAGTTGCTAAGGGAATTTTGTTTTTAGCAAAACGGGATTTTAGAAATATTATTGTCACAGTCAACCCACTAACTTATTTACTATTCCCCATCAAAGAATTTAGTACATGGTTGTACTATCGTGTTTTTAGTCAGAAGTAATAAGTAGGGTTTGCTGAAAAAGTCTTTTCGTGGAGACAGGGAACAAGGAACAGGGAACAGTTTTTTCTCGTTCCCAGTCTCTGACTGGGAATGCAATTATAGAGTCTCCGAATCTAAATTTTACTACAAAAGGGACAGTCTTTAATCATTCATTCCCATCAAAATATTTCAATACAAGATCCCCTAATTCTTTTTTCATTTTGGTTATAAACGATGAATTAGTTTAATAAGTCGAGTATCTGAGTTTTATTAATTCCGATTCAATTACAATTCTTATAGTTGAAATTGGCTAAGTAACCAAGCACAAACTTCAGATTGACTGCTTTCACGACTACGACGTAAAGCTGTTTCTAAAACTGCAATTTTTAACCCAGGTAAAACCTGTGATTCTTGAATGCGTTGACTACCTTGGTTAATCATACTATAGGCTATCACTTGGGCGTTTTGTACATCTATTACCCAATATTCACTAACACCTAATTCTTCGTAAAGACTGCGCTTTGTTCCTAAGTCATCTAATAAAGATGTTTTAGCAATTTCAATGACTAAATCTGGTGCTGGATAGTGATCTAAATTAACAATTCCTGTACCTGTGGGGATAGTTTGGGCGCGTTCTTGGAGATAATAAGCTACATCAGGTTGACAGTCTTGAATACCTTGTTTACGAAAAGTTGTGGTATCTAAACCTGTAGCTAAAATTCCTTTAATAGTGGCAAATAAAGTGACAGCAAAAATAATTATTACATGATCTTTTCCATGATCAAAACTAACTGGTGGCATTTCTAGCCTCATGTATCCTTTATAATAGTAACTTTTTCCCGGTTTATTAAGTAAGTTGGTGGTTATTTGTTCATACTCATTCCAAGAAGTATAAACCCATGTATCTGTAGGTATTTGAGTTTGTAAATTACTCATTTTCTCAGTCTCCTGAGTACATAAATATTTGTAATATCCCTAACTTTTTAGATGTATTAATCATTTCTAGGACTTACGCAAGATGTGACTGAAAGCCTTATTCTTGCGTAGGGGTAATTCATGAATTACCCCTACTTTCGTTCCCTTTTGCGTAAGTCCTGATTTCTAGAAACGATGAAAATAGAAGTCGGGGATCTGAATAAAATGTTGGGTTTCCTTGCGTCAACCCAACCGATCGCTTGACATTCAAGACAGTCGCTACTAATTAGAATTTACCTGCAAATACTCTTTCTGCTGGTCCTGTCATATATATTTTATTGTCTACTTCGGACCATTCAATTTCTAACTCTCCTCCTGGTAGTTCTATTATGGCTGTGCGATCGCATTTATCATTTAATACTCCTGCAACCAAAGACGCACAAGCACCAGTACCACAAGCTAAGGTAATTCCCGCGCCTCTTTCCCATACCCGCATTTTTAAATAATTACGGTTGACAATTTCAATAAATTCTGTATTTGTTCTTTGGGGGAAAACGGAATGATGTTCAAATTTGGGACCAATGCTTTCTAAGGGAATAGCTGCTACATCATTTACAAAGGTGATACAGTGAGGGTTTCCCATACTCACACAGGTAACATTCCAAGTATGATCCGCAACTTCTAAAGGTACATTAATTACTTTACTGTCCGTAGGTGCAAGGGTGGTAGGAATTTCCTGTGCTAATAATCGGGGTTGACCCATGTCTACTTTAACTTGTCCATCATCTGTAAGTTGAGGTGTAATTGTACCAGCTAAAGTATGAATGGTGTAGAAGTCTTTGGTGCGGGATACACCTTCCAACTCAGTCAGGAAAACCGCTAAACAGCGAATACCATTACCGCACATTTCCGGTTCTGAACCATCAGAGTTAAAAATTCTCATGGTGTAATCAGTGCCATTTTGCCCAGGAAGTGCGAAAATAACACCATCAGCACCGATACCAAAATGGCGATCGCATAATTTGACAGCTTTTTCTGGTGTAATGACCGGTGTTAACGAGGAACGATTATCAATCAAAATGAAATCATTACCTAAACCATGATACTTAGTAAATTCTATTGCCATTTTCCCCTAGATGAATTATCAAAGATAAGTTACTACTAATTTAAACATTTAAAATTGGTAACGGGTAATGGGTAATTGGTAATTGGTAATTGGTAATTGGTAATTGGTAATTGGTAATTGGTAATTGGTAATTGGGAAGAATGAATATTAATTACCCAGTCACTAGTCCCCAGTCCCCAGTCACCAGTCCCCAGTCACCAGTCACCAGTCCCCAGTCACCAGTCACCAGTCCCCAGTCACCAGTCACCAGTCCCCAGTCCCCAGTCACCAGTCCCCAGTCACCAGTCACCAGTCCCCAGTCCCCAGTCCCCAGTCCCCAGTCACCAGTCCCCAGTCACCAGTCCCCAGTCCCCAGTCACCAGTCACCAGTCACCAGTCCCCAGTCACCAGTCCCCAGTCACCTATTCCCTATTCCCTCATAAACCCACATTCCGCACCCCCCAGTGTCACAATCGGTAATTTCGGATTTTTGAATACCTTTGATGATAATTTTGATACAAAATAGTCTAAATCTTAGGTGGCGATCGCCAATCTCAAATCCCCAAATGACCATTTTTCGTTGTGTGACAGTTTAGGGTGCGGAAGGTGGGATAAAAAATGCCAGCAACAGAATTTGACACTACCCTACTTAGCATTAGACAATTACAAAATTGGATCAAGCAAAAAGCCACCGTTGAATTTAAACTGATGACTGGTGATGTCATCGTCGGTAAGGTTTTTTGGCAAGATATCAATTGTGTATCTATTGTAGATGCTAACAACGAGCAAATAAGCGTTTGGAAAATGGCGATCGCTTATATGAAAGTTCGCAGTGATGCAGTTGTAGAAAGAGATTTAAGTAAGTCGGCACAAAAAAAACAAGTTATATAACAAAATTTAAAATGCCTAAAAACCTCTTCCCTCCTGCCTTCTGCCTCCTGCCTTGCGACAACGATAAATTTCAACGCCTATCTACTTAGTTCCCAGAGAAGCTAGAGTTGAAGTTGCCAAGATCGATTCATAAGGTTAGGCGAACAACTTGATCATTGCAACTCTGTGATAGTTTCTACCTCTTCATTTTTAACACTGGGAATTGCTAAGGGTAGTTCACAAGCAGCAGTACAAAATTGTTGCAGCTGATTGAGTCTGGAAAAGCTACCG
The DNA here is from genome assembly GCF_014696235.1 of Sphaerospermopsis sp. FACHB-1194. NCBI lineage: Bacteria > Bacillati > Cyanobacteriota > Cyanophyceae > Nostocales > Aphanizomenonaceae > Sphaerospermopsis > Sphaerospermopsis sp. FACHB-1194. Next base: position 14,031 of record NZ_JACJPU010000068.1, read on the forward strand.
CACAGCAGCACTTGATCGCCTGTTTTCAATTCGATGTTGCCATGAGGAAAGCGGATAAACTTGCCATCTCGCCGAATTGCTTGCACTTTGACTCCATACTGTTGATCAGAGGTAAAATCTGCCAAATTTTTACCCAAAAAAGTACAGTTAGCTTGAACTGTCACCCACTGACAAGCGTTAGTTTCTCCGGGAACAGCTGCATTACCCTTAGCAAATTCTGCCAAAGCTGCTAATTCTTTACTTGCACCTACAACTAATAGGCGATCGCCAGTTTCTAACCTCACCTGACCATTAGGATAATCAATTTCTGTCCCATCAGCACGACGAATAGCCATTAAACTCACCCCGATCAGATAGCGCATATCCGCTTCTTCTAAAGTCATCCCAATTAAAGGTGACTCATCAGGTAAATCATACCAACGTCGGTTTAAATCACGGGTAACTTGCTGTAAATGTTGGGAAACTTCCGCAGCAGAACGTTCAGGACGCAAATCTAAATAATGATCCTTACGAATATCCTGCATTTTCCGTTGTACCACCTCTGGCAATAATCCCGCATCGGTAAGTAAATAGGTGGCCATTTCCAGACTCGCTTCAAATTCTGGTTGTACAACTTCCTTAGCACCCAGTTGATAAAGCACTTCAATATTTTTATCTTGGGTAGCACGGACCACTAAATCTAATTCTGGGGATATCTCCAAAGCCCGTTTCAAGCATAGACGAATACTAGCAGGATCAGGAAGAGCGATCGCCATCCCTTGAGCATGATTTACCCCAGCAGTTTCCAACACATGAAAACTCACTGCATTACCATATACATAAGGTATACCCGCTTCCCGTAACTGTTGAATCCTACTTTCAGACTGATCAATAACGACTACAGGCAAATCATGTAACTGCAATAACCGTACCAAATTTTTACCAATGCGACCATAACCACAAACCACTATATGATCTTTCCGGGGTAAGTCTTCCGCAAAATCTCGCGCTTGTTCTTCCACCAAATAAGGTTTTAACCAAGGCATGGACTCCGCAAAATTAAATAACAATGGTACTAACCGCAACACAAAGGGAGTCAACATTAAAGTAACCGCAGTCGTTCCCAAAGTTAATAAATATATTCTCCGGGAAACCAACCCCAAAGCCTGACCTTCACTAGCTAAAACAAAGGAAAATTCCCCAATTTGCGCTAAACCCAACCCTGCAATTAAAGCTGTTTTTAACGGATAGCGGAATAATTTAACCAAAGGTGTGATGATCAGGAACTTACCCAAAAACACCAAAACCACCAAACCCAATATCACATCTAGGTTTTGCCACAAAAACACCGGATCAATCAACATTCCGATCGCAGCAAAAAACAAACTCGCAAAGATATCCCGCAACGGTTCAACAATGGTTAAAGTTTCATCAGCGTATTCCACTTCAGAAATCATCAAACCCGCTACAAACGCCCCCATTTCAATAGAAAGACCCAAATATTCAGTTAGCAGGGCAATACATAAACATAACGTGACAACACCCAGCAAAAATAATTCTCTGCTTTCTGTGCGGGCTAATAATCGCAACAACGGCGGAATTAACCAAATACCAGCAACCACCGCACCCGCAGCAAATAAACCAATGCGTACCAAAGCTGTAAAGACTGCTAAACCAATCGCTTCCCCTGGTTCATGGAGTGCGGGTAATACAGCCAGCATCAATCCCAATGCTAAGTCCTGAACAACGAGAATACCCAGCATGACCTGGCCGTGGGGGGTTTCTGTCTCGTTGCGTTCCATCAAACATTTGAGAACTACCGCAGTAGAAGACAGGGAGAGAATTGATCCTAAAAATACACCTTTAGCAGGTAATGTTCCCCAAGTACCTGTAACACCACAAACTAATACAGTGATAAGAATAGTGAGAAGAATTTGTAATCCTCCACCGCCCAAAGCTATAGCTTTAACCTTTTTCAGTTCTGCTAGGGAAAATTCAACTCCTAAAGCAAAGAGTAAAAAAGCTACACCAAATTGCGCCAAGGTTTCAACTTGGACAACTTCTTTAATTAATCCCAGTCCTGCTGGTCCAACTATCATCCCCCCGATGAGATATCCCAGCAAAACGGGTTGTTTTAACAATGCGGCCAGTAGTCCACCACAAGCAGCGACAGCGAACACCGAAACCAAATCAACAATTAACCGAAAGTCCTCTTGCACCAGCTTTAATAAGAAATATAAAGTTTATTAATTTTAGTCTACAGAGTTTTTACTTTTTGGGGAAAGGGTGGAAGGGGAGGAATTTTTGTTTAGGCTCACGCAGAGTCGCAGAGTCGCAGAAAGTTGATAAGAGCTTTAGTTTATTTATGAGAAAGGGGAAAAAGTTTTGCTGCTTGTTTATTGAGAATGGAGAAGGTTTATTCTCAATAATCTTGAGAATGATATAATCAGATATTGATAACAATTAAAGAAGACGGTGTACCAATAGGTTCTCAAAATCACGGTCAACCTCAGTAATCTCCGCTTGACGAGTACCATTGTCACCATGAGTTAAACATACCTTTAAATAACTATCTGGTAGATATGGCATTCTTTCCGCCCATTCAATAGCCACAATACCAGGTGTTACTTCTATACCTTCCCAATAGCTTTCTAAATTTAAGCCTGTCACCTCTTGAGGTTCTAAACGATACAAATCTAAGTGATAAAGAGGGATGCGTCCTTCTGTGTATTCATTAATCAGGGTAAAAGTAGGACTAACAATAGATTCAGTGATACCTAAACCCTGACCAATACCTTGAACTAAGGTAGTTTTACCCGCACCCAAGTCACCTTCTAATAAAATCACACTACCAGCAGTTAGGTTTTTCCCCAAATTAATACCTAGTTGCTGTGTGGCTTTTGTATCAGGAAGAAAGATTGTAGTCATTGGTAATTGGTAATTGGTAATTGGTAATGGGGAAAAATAAAATTGATTACCCAGTACCCAGTCCCCAGTCCCCAGTCCCCATTACTTCCCATGTTGCGCTCCACTGTACCATTTCAATAACACCTTAGCTAGTTTTCGGGGATCGTGGCGGACAAAACCAGTTTCATCTTCGTGTAAAACGTTAGCGGGGACTAAGCGCCGTCCTAACTGAGTAACTGCTTCTCTGTCTAGGAAAACGGGATGGGAATTTTGTTGGGCGTAACGGATTAATGCTTGGGCTGATGGGGTTTTGCGATGTACGAGTACAGCATCAAAAAGTTTTCTGTCACCAGCAGCTTTATCAATGGCTTGGATATGTTCAGCAACGGTATAGCCCTCTGTTTCTCCCGGTTGGGTCATAATATTGCAAATATAAATGCGGGGAATTTTTATAGCCGCGATCGCATCGGCTATTTCTGGTACTAATAAATTGGGAATTAAGCTAGTATACAAACTACCAGGACCAATAATAATGTAATCAGCATCTTTAATTGCCTTAATTGCTGCGGGTAAAGCGGGAGGATTTTCGGGAATACAGCCAATTTTAATGATTTTTCCGCCGGCTTTGGGAATACTAGACTCACCTTCAATTCTGCGCCCATCTGCCATTTCTGCCCACAGACGTACATCACTAAGAGTTGCTGGTAAAACTTGTCCCCTCACAGCTAACACCTTGGAACTAGCAGCAACAGCCCTTTCTAAGTCCCCAGTAATATCAGTCATGGCAGTTAAAAACAAGTTACCAAAACTGTGACCTGTTAAACCATCCCCAGCGCGAAAACGATATTGGAATAATTCAGTTAATAACTTTTCTTCATCTGCTAATGCAGCTAAACAATTGCGAATATCCCCAGGAGGTAAAACGCCAAATTCCTGCCGCAACCTGCCAGAAGAACCACCATCATCAGCGACTGTGACAATAGCAGTAATATTAGCACTATAGGTTTTTAAGCCCCGGAGTAAAGTAGAAAGTCCAGTACCGCCACCAATAACTACAATTTTTGGACCCCGGTATAAACGACGATGTGCCAATAGAACATCTATCAGTTCTTCTTCATCACCTTGAGGTCTTAAAACCTCTGTAATTGAACCTACAGTACGGGATTGTCCCCACAATAACAACAGCACACCCAGCAGCAACACCAAAGGTCCGCTGACATAGTTGGGTAAGATGTTGGTGAGGAAACCCAACAAACCTTTAAGAAATTCCAATGTCCAAAAAATTGGGGTTAGCTTAATCCAAATAGCTAACCCCAAACTTGCCAATAAGAAACCTCCTACACTGACTAGAAACCAGCGTTTTACTGATATTCCAGGGGATAACCACTTAAACCACTGGTTAACGCGGTGGGAAGTGCGGCTGTGTGACTGAAGTTGTATGGCGTTGAGGGCTTGTTTAAGAAAACCGATTGACATACCTAATAGGGAACTGTGGTAGAAACAATATTTAAAAGCAAATGTACACTAACAGGGACTGGTGACTGGTGACTGGTGACTGGTGACTGGTGACTGGTGACTGGTGACTGGTGACTGGTGACTGGTGACTGGTGACTGGTGACTGGTGACTGGTGACTGGTGACTGGTGAAAAATATTTACCTCCTGCCTTCTGCCTTCTGCCTTCTGCCTCCTGCCTTCTGCCTTCTGACTCCTGACTCCTGCCTCCTGACTCCTGACTCCTGACTCCTGACTCCTGACTTCTGCCTCCTGAAAGTGCTTATTTCTTCATGATTGGCGATCGCTAACCGGAAAGTGCAGATTAAGTATAGTAGGAGTCGGGTGTTAGAAATCGAGAATCATAGTTAATTTGATGGAAATTTAGAGAAAATTAGCCAAAATTTTATGGAAAAACGAATTTTAGGATTAGATCCAGGTTTAGCTATTGTGGGATTTGGTGCAATTACGTTACAGCAAACTCAAGGTAAAGTACAAGACTTTTCTGTAAAGATGCTAGATTTTGGTGTAATTCGCACGTCTTCAGATATGGAAATGAGTCAGCGACTAGCTACTTTATTTGATGATTTAAACACCCTAATGGACGATTTACAACCGGATTTAGTGGCAATTGAAAAATTATTCTTCTATCGTATGGCCAACACTATTTTAGTGGCACAGGCTAGGGGTGTATTAATGTTGGTTTTGGGGCAGCGCAAACTTCCTTATGTAGAGTTTGCCCCTCCGCAAATTAAGCAAGCGTTAACAAATTATGGTAAAGCAGATAAGGAAGAAGTCCAGGAAGCGGTGATGCGGGAGTTAGATTTAGAGGAAATGCCTAAGCCTGATGATGCAGCAGATGCTTTGGCGGTGGCTTTGACTGCTGCGTTTCAGTTGTAATCATTTCCGTTTGACTAAGTTTGATTAATGAGTATATCTGTTAGGGCAGGAAATAGGGAATAGGAAATAGGAAATAGGGGAAGGAAAAAAATTATTTTCAGTAATTAGCTGAAGATGATATCAATGGCGATAAAATTTACATTGATTGATATAGCTGTAGCCAGGGTAATTAGAACATTATCAATGATGGAAACCTAGAAATAACAAGGATTTCACTAAGGATTTCACTATTGCCTTTTGCCTTTTGCCTCTTGCCTGCTGCTATAAAGAGTGATAACCATAGATAAAAGTACATGAATTACTGGCTATTTCAAGGCAACCCCAAATATTACAAAGTTGTAGAAGCTATTCAAGGCTTTGAGCAAATGCCCTGGTTAGTGACTCGCTACGCTAAAGATATCGCTATAGGTGATGGTGTGATCATTTGGGTATCTGGTACACAAGCGGGAATTTATGCCATAGCAGAAATAACTGAATCTGCCAAATTTATCACCGAAATACCAGATAAAAAATATTGGTCTGATTCTACCCGTGCTTTGGGTAAGCAACAAGCAATAATTCGCTTTACAAATAAACTCATAGAACGCCCTTTATTAAAAACCAGTTTACAACAAGATCCTATTCTTAAAAGTTTGCTGGTAATTCGCGCTCCTAACTCCACTAATTTTAAAGTCACTTCCGAAGAATGGTTAAGAGTGCAGGAATTAATTTAATAATTCAGGAGTTCAGGAGTCAGAATATTGGTATGAATTATCAAGTGAAAAACCCAAAATTACCCACCCAAGCCATAGCCGCTAAAATCTTCCACTCTATTAATATCATTAGCCTGTTTTTAATGATTACCAGTGGATTACAAATTTACAACGCTAACCCCGTTTTTGGTGGCCGTGCAGGTTTACATATTCCCCCCATTTTTACTTTAGGTGCTTGGTTAGCAGGAGGTAGACACTGGCATTTTGCAGCTATGTGGCTTTTTTCACTCAATTTTTTATTTTATGGAATTTACATTTTAATTACCCGACGTTGGCAACATAGATTTGTCGGCAGTAATGACATCAAAGCATTACAAAAAACGCAAAATCCTAAGCGTTTAACTTATGCTTGGCATCGGATTATTTACACATCTATTATTCCCATATTAATGTTAGCAATATTAACAGGAATCGGAATGTATAAACCTGCCCAATTTCCCTGGATAGTTGATATGTTTGGAGATTGGCAAGCATTAAGAATCGTACATTTTGCTTCTGTGCCATTGGTGGTAATATTTGTAATTATTCATTGGCGATTAGGACAGAAAGCGGGAGGAGATAAACTAATAGAATCGATGTTTTGGTAATTTTGGAATTAATAATTTAACGCAGATAAACGCAGATAAACACGGGAGCATCCCAATTTTGAAAAAATAACCCCAGCAACATTAAAAAATCTCTTAAAATCTCTTACCTTTGTGTCCTTTGTGTCCTTTGTGTCCTTTGCGCCCTTTGCGGTTCAATCATATCAGAACCTTGGAACGTTTTATTTCGTTAGTTCAACATAAATTTACACATTTGGGATACTCCCGATGAACACAGATAGTTTTTTAATTAGGGGAAGTTATTAAATCATGAATCATACTCATAAAAAACACCTAATTCATATAGTGAAACCTCGATTTAACCGCCGTAAGTTTTTACAAATATCAGGAATTTATGGCATAGGTGGTTTACTTAGTGGTTGTGGTACACCAGCATTAGAAGACTTGGTAGGTAAACTTTCAGAACCCTTAAATCAAAAAGTTGAAGAATTGATATTTCAACCCCAGAAACTTGTACCAGAATTTGCTGCTAGTGAAATTCAACCAGCAGCTTTAATCATTAATAGTTTTCGTGGTACACCTATTATTGATGTTGATACATTTCGGTTAATTATTGATGGTGAAGTAAATAATCCCCTGAGTTTAAGTATGGCAGAAATTCAAAATTTACCTTTAACTTCTATGATTATTCGTCATGTATGTGTTGAAGGTTGGGCAGCAATTGTACAATGGGGAGGTATTCGTTTACGTGATTTAATCGCTTTAGCTCAACCCCAAGAAAATGTGAAGTATGCTTATTTTAAATCAGCAGATGGTTATTATGAAAGTTGGGATTTAGCTTCTGCTACCCATCCCCAAACTTTGTTAGCTTATCAAAAAAATGGGGAAAAGTTGCCTATTGAAAATGGCGCACCTTTGCGTTTAGCTTCTCCTATTAAATTAGGTTATAAACAAAGTAAATGGGTGACAAGAGTGACTTTAACTAGCCAGTTATCAGCTTTTAAAGGTTATTGGGAAGATCAGGGTTATGAATGGTTTGCGGGATTGTGAACACATATTAAGATTATTGACACTCTCCTGCCTGAAGCCACGGAGATTCTTGGTTCAATGAGTCCACTTAGATTAGATCCCTTGCGGTGTCTAACAAGCGGGGTGGTTCTCTCCCCAAGCGTTAACTTAGGGAATGCCCTTCCCTAGTTGGATTACTCCAAATTTTGTTTGAGTTTAAATTCTGTGTCGTGTTTCGACTACTTCGACTTACTTCGACTTACTTCGACTGCGCCCTTCGACACCGCCCTTCGACACCGCCCTTCGACACCGCCCTTCGACACCGCCCTTCGACACCGCCCTTCGACACCGCCCTTCGACACCGCCCTTCGACACCGCCCTTCGACACCGCCCTTCGACACCGCCCTTCGA
>NZ_JACJPU010000069.1:0-21612 GCF_014696235.1 Sphaerospermopsis sp. FACHB-1194
GATCTAAACGCTGCAATTAATTTATCGCGTTTGGCTAAAGCGTGAAAGTCTACCGAGGGATAACTGCTCCCATGCTCCCGTTGAAGTAGAAAGTAAAGTCTAGTTTTGTCTAGGTTTTATATAGCAGAAAGTAATTCCCGGACAGTAATAGAGTCATCGACAATTAACACTGTCGGATCAATCTTCACCTCTGGAGCGTTACAGGAAGAGCCGTTCTTCGTTGCCAAGAGCCACCACCAATTTGTTTAGACATCTTACCTTGGAAGATGTCAATAATTTCTAAAACGTCGGCAATAGGCATAATGCGACCATCACCGAGAACTGTAGCACCAGCCACACCAATGGGTTTAGGTGCCGGTCCTTCAAATTGCTTAATGAAAATTTCCTGTTCACCCAACACTTGGTCAATCTGGATAGCGACCATTGTATTACCTGAGCGCAAAACAACCACAGAAATTGTGTCATCTTCTCGCGTGTTGCTATAGACGTTACCGCGAGCAATATGACGATTGAAAACCAAAATTTCCTGTAAAGTTCGGAAGGGTAGGACTGTTTCCCGCCACCAAATAAATGATTGTCCATCCGCATCTTTCTGAACATCTGTAACGGGTATATCTAATGTGTCTTCCACGCCATCCATTGGGAAAGCAATTCTTGACTTGTTGGAAATACAGCAGAGAGCTTTACAAATACTCAGGGTGAGTGGTAGGCGAATAGTAAAGGTAGTTCCTTTACCTAGTACCGAATCAGTGGTGACAGTACCACGAATTTCGTTAATATCAGTTTGAACTACGTTCATACCCACACCCCGACCTTTGATATCATCAACTTGATCGGCTGTGCTGAAATTGGGCAGAAACAAAAGTTCATAAGCTTCTTGGCGAGATATGGTTTTTGCTTCTTCTGGTGTAATCACACCTTTTTGCAGTGCCTTCTGTTTTACCTTTTCGTGATCAATACCGGCACCGTCATCACTGACAGCAATTACAGTTTGATTACCTTGGTGGAAAGCGCGGATCTTGATTGTTCCCACAGGTGATTTACCCGCAGCTGTGCGAACTTCTGGAGTTTCAATACCGTGAGAGATCGCATTATTGAGCATATGGGTGAGGGGATCTGTCAGATGATCCAAAATCATCTTGTCAACTAATGTATTTACCCCTTCTGTCATCAGTTCTACTTGTTTTCCATATTTGATGCCGTTATCCCGCACCTCTCGACGCAACCGATCAACAGATTGAGCAAAAGGCACCATTCGCGCTTTAGTTATTCCTTCTTGTAGTTGGCTGGTGACTTGGCGGAACTGTAGTGCTACTCGTTCAGTTTCTTCGGTAACAAAGTCAATGTCGCTGGCTGACTCCCGAACTCTCACAATGTATTCTATAGTTTCTTGAGCAAGTAGGTGAAATTCGGTAAACTCGTCCATTTCTTCGGAGGCAAAACCCCGATCATTGGAACTGTTGTAACCTTTTTCTCTGGCTCTGCGACTCTTCAATAGTGAAGCTTCCAAGAGCGATCGCTCGTATAATTCTTGCATTCTTGCGCCCACATCGGAAAGATGTTGAATTTGAATCAATAAGTTATCTAATGATTGTCGCAGACGCTCATGATCCTGTTCTAAGGTATTGCGATTAACCACCAACTCCCCAACTAAGTTGCTCATTTCATCCAGTTGCTTGACTGGAATTTTCATGCTTTCTTCTCGAACACGACGAGTAGCCTGACGTGGCACTTTGCTAGTATTTGAGTTTATCCCTCTTCCTGATGAGTTAATTGTTTGATCTGCTTCTTGAAGTAATTCCTCCAAATCTTTAAATTCATCTGGTATGTCTGAAGACACAGCTATATTTTTAGCTTTTGCAGCTACAGGTGAACTCGGTTTTGGTGGCGTTTGTGGTATCTCTGTTGCTGAAGCATTATCTGTACCCAGTAATGCTTCTAAAGCCGCAAAATCTGCGTCTGGAATGGAGTTTGGATTGGGTGTTTCTAATTCTTCTTCATCGAGTAATGCTTCTAACTCTGCAAATTCATCTACTGCATTTTCTGAAGTATTGAATACTTCTAATTCTGCCAGTTCATCTACTACATTTTCCGCAGTATTTGTGGTTGTGGTTTCTAACTTTAATCGTTGAGAATTTGCTGCTTCTAGTGTTAGAGGTAGCCTTAGAGGCGTTTGAGCAAATAAATCTGTTGTAATTTCTTCTTGTTCTAAAGCCAATTCTGGCAAATCAACATCTAAGGAAAGATCAATATCTATCCCCAGATTTTCACTTATATCCTGCTCTAATACCTCTGGCTGTTTTTCCTCACTAAGATTGCGATCATTGATCGCTGTCTTTGTGGTTTCCTGGTGATCTTCAATTGACTGAATTACTGTGATCTTCTCCCAGGAAAGTGATACATCCTCATTACTGTTGTCATCAAAACCAGCAAATATATCCAATTCCAAATCAGCATTTGTCTGAGCAGATGGAACGGTAAATTCTGCTATAAAATTCATTGCTGCTGGTTGTTGGGAAAAGCTATCAATTTCCGGCAATAACACCTGATTATTATCTGCTGTGGGAGAAGTGGAAGGAGAATTTTCTAAATCAGCAAATAAATCATCTCCACCAGATGTCAACCAGGAATCTCCTATCTCTTGTTGTTGGTTTTCAGTAAAATCAAAGTCTGCTAAATAAAAGTTGAGGTTAGATGACTGCTGACTATCAGCTACAGTTTCCCCAAAACCTGCAAATAAACTTTCTTCTAATTCCTTAGCCACATCCTGTTCTAATTCAGCAGCATTTAACTGTGCTGGTTCTGAATCCATTTCTGTCCAGAAGCTATTAAGATCATATTCAGGTGCAGCGGCAGAAATTGCTTCTTTTGTATTGAGATTTAAAGGCAATAAATCATCAATTTCTAAATCATTTGTTGTGGCTGTTGTATCTGCTTCAATTTCACCAAACAAATCTAAAGACAAACTTTCTGGTTGAGATTGTATCTGTTCTGATGTAGGTTCTTCAACAGTCAGTTCCTCTAGAAAATCAGTAGTTGTAGTTGTTAATAAGTCATCAAAACTGTTTTCTTCTACCGTGGATTCTGGTTGAGTTAATTTCTCTTGATCAAATGCTAATGGTGCATGATTTTCTGATTTCAAGATTACAGGAATATCACTATCTTCAACCTGAGTATCACCAGTTCTTAATTGATTGATGGTAGTGTCTGGTATTTGTTCTTGTTCCCATCTTTCAAAATCGGGAGACTCACCTTGAAATAAATCTTCTAGAGTATTGAACTCAGCAATGCCTACTTCTAGTCCATTTAAGTTAGTAAGATCACCACTGAAGTTGAGTATTTCGTCATCGTTTTCAGTGAACAAGGAATTGAGACTAAAAGCATTTACATCTGTGTCATCCCTAGCGATTTCTGGCAAACTATCAAAGTCTTGAATGCTTGTATCTGCTGCTATGTCAAATTCTTCTATTGGTTCAACAATTGCGCTGCTATCCAGTACATTATCTGTATGTAATTCTTGTATTTCTAGTGTATCGTTAGCATCTGTGATTGGCTGTGGTTTTTCCTCTGCCCAATTTAGTTCTAACAACTCCAGTTCTGGAATTAGCTCCAGTGCTTCTAATTCTTGACCAATGGTTATTTCTGCTTCTTTACCGTGAATAACTAATTCTTGAGCTTGTTTGATTTCGGTAATAATAATTTTGGCTAAAGTGAGATAACTATTATCAGGATTGGCGATCGCATTATTGGCAGATTGACACAATTTAGACCAATTAGGCAAATTAAATTTTTCACCAAGTTTAAATAATTGCTGACAGCATGACTGTAAATTTTCCCTAGATGAAGGTGTGCTGCTTTGTTTAAAAAGTTGCAGCATTTCCCGCAGGGATTGTAGGACTTGACTTTGAAAATCTGACCAATTATTTTGGCTGACTACTGGCGGTTTTTGGGTACTTACTGGAGGTACAACTTCCTGTTTTGGTGGTGGTGTCGGTGCAGATACAGCAATGGGGGTGTTAATATTTCCTGATTGTAAAAGTTTTTCTAGATGCTGATTTAGTTCTGCAAACAGCGGTTCAGTTTCGGACATCAAAGTATTTGCAGTTTCCTCTGACAGACCAAAGGGACTACCCAAATTATCCAACAAAGCTTTTAAAGTATCAGAGACACTCAGAAACAAAGACTCTAGTTTTTGGTCAACCTCAACTCGTTGCTCTTTAAGAACTTTAAAACTATCTTCCAGCCTGTGAGACGTATGCTGAATACTGGTCAATCCCAGCATAGCTGCCCCGCCTTTAATGGAGTGAGCAGCGCGGAAGACTTCGTTGATCATTTCTGGGTCATTAAGGGTTTCTTGTAGGTTCAGTAACCCCTGTTCAATGGTGTTCAGGTGGTCTCTGGCTTCTTCGATGAAGTAACCCAATATCCGTTGTTGTTGTTCCAGCTGCATAAACAAGGATGAAGAATAAAGGATGAACGATTAATGAGAAGAATTCAGGAGTCAGGAGTCGTAGGGGCGAAGTAGGAGCGAAGTAGGGGCGAAGCATTCGGAAAATAACCTGTGATAAAAATTAATAATTGTTCGCCCGAATGCTTCGCCCTTACAGGAAAATAACCTTTTCATCAAATTGATAATTGTTCGCCCGAATGCTTCGCCCTTACAGGAAAATAACCTGTGATAAAAATTAATAATTGTTCGCCCGAATGCTGATGCTTCCAGCACGCTTCGCGAACACCCGTACAGGAGTCAGGAGTCAGGAGTATTATCTTGCTCAGGAATTAACAGATTAGAGATTTTAGAAAACATATCAATTAGGATGTTCAAAGTCTTATTTATTCTGTATTTTGTATTCTGAATCCTGACCATTAATGCAGGAATAAGGCTGAATGTTGAATTTAGGATTTGGGATCTTGGATGAAAAAATCTCAAATCCAAAATTAAACACTCCCTTTACCTAGATTCAATAGTTTCCACTCGGAAGCTTTCCACAGAAGCGATCAAGTCGCGGGATACTCCCACCAAGTGTTGTAATGCTCCTGAAACTCGTTGTGCTTCTTGGGACGTTTCCTGGGCTGTGAGTTCCACTGATTGCATCACCTGAGCCACAGCCAGAGAAGTTTCCGTCTGTTCTACGGTATCAGCGGTAATTGAGCGCACCAGACTGTCGATATGACCAGCTACTTCGATAATGTCTTCTACCGATCGCTTGGCTTCTTCTGCCAGTTTTGTCCCTTGAATTACCTGTTGTGTACCTTCTTCCATCGCTGTCATTACAGAGCCTGTATCGCTCTGGATTTGCATGACGATTTGTTCAATTTCTTTCAAAGACTTGGCGGATTTGTCTGCTAACTGCCGCACTTCATCGGCAACAATTGCAAACCCCCGTCCGGCTTCTCCGGCTCTGGCAGCCTCAATACTGGCGTTAAGTGCTAATAGGTTAGTGCGAGAAGCAATCTGGGAAACCAAAGCAACGATAGAGTTAATTTCTTGCGAAGATTCCGCCAACCGTTTCACTTTTCGCGTAGTTTCTGCCACTGTTTCCCGAATTTCCAAAATCCCCGCTACGGTATTTTCTACCGCCTCTCCCCCCTTCACTGCGATCACGCTGGCATCACGGGCTACAACTTCTGCTTCTTTGGCGGCATCTGCTACCCGTTTAATTGATTCGGTCATGACCTGTACGGAATTAAGGGTGACAGCCAACTCTTCTGCTTGCCGCAAAGCATACCCTGATAAAGCTCTAGCAAAGGTTTCTGAGTTGGTTGAGCCTTTGGTTACTTCCCTCGCTGCCATTTTTACCTGTTTAACAATATCCCGCAGGTTTTGAATTGTCAGGTTAAAGGCATCAGCTACTGCTCCCAAGACATCGGCTGTCACCTCGGCTTGAACTGTCAAATCTCCTCTTGCTGCCCCTTCCACATCATCTAAGAGACGAATCACTTGGCGTTGCAAGTTTTCTTTGGCTTCTTCCTGTTCCACCGCTTTCCGTTGGGCTTCATTAGTGGTCATGAAAATTACCCGTGCCATATCATTAAAGCTGGTAGCTAGATACCCTAGTTCATCTTCTGAGTAGACGGTAGCCTGAGCATTGAGATTCCCTTCTCGCACAGCATCAAACTGAGCTTGCAAATCTTTGGTTGTGCGGCGAATTTGTTTGAGTGTCAGATTTCCCATGAAACCAGCTGTCATCCCACCTGCCAGTCCTGCGGCTAAAGCCATTGCCCAGCCTGTATTTCGCACTGACTCCCGTTGGTCTGGTGGAGAAAATGTGGTAGCTCCAAAACTGACCAAAGCTGCTACTACTGCGGATGTCAAACCCACTGTACTAGCGATATACCATTGCTTTTTATCTAAAGAGGCATTTTCAAAAAATCCGAATAGACCCTGTTCAACACTGACATTGGGTTCTAGTTTAGAAACTTCTGGTTGGGTAAAGACAGGAACTGCTTCTTGCGCTCCTGTAATTGTGAATAGTTCTTCATTTCTGTCAATATCGTCATCATCAACTGAATTCATGGAGAAATCTTGAGAAAAACTACTGTTAGCAGTATTCGACCTTTCTCTTGTTGGTGATGACACACTCATTTCTCGATACTCAGATTCTCCTGTGAGGTTAAAACTGGGAATACTGCCTAAATCATCAAATTCGTCAAAATCGCCCAGAAATTCCATATTGTTTGGGGAATTTTCTCCCTGCACATTTGGATTCTCTTCTTCATCAGTGGTAAAGCTTTCTGAACCAAAGGCAGACTCAAATGCCTCTAAATCGAAATGATCATCATCAAATTCATCTGCATGATATTTTGTATCCAAATTTATACCTTGCTCATCATCGGCAAAATTGTTGTTCACAGATGATGAAATTTGGGTACTTGTGTCAAGTTCAGGTTCAAATTCTTCTGATTTTTTTTCTCTCAAATGATTTGGTCGGTTCCAAAATGTATTTGCACTACTGTCTGGCAAATCATGTCTATTTAAATCATTATTGATTTCATGTTCTTCAATGACTACATTAATATTTTCCTGACTATTGTTGGCAACTTTCAAATTCTCCAGTTTCATATCTTCAAAGTCTGGTGAATCTTGTTCCAGCATTAATTCAGGCGCACTTGCCCAATTATTTTCACCTGATAAATTAATTTTTCCCAAAAATGGTGAGTTAGTCTCCGCTTCACTGGTTAGTGAAATTTCCTGTTCTGAATTTGCATCCAGATCCGTTAAATAACTATTTTCTACTGATGTTCCAATATTCTCTTCAGATGAAATACCTTCTTGCCAAAAAGGAGGTAACTCTAAATCTTTTGATGCTTCAGCATCATTGCTGGTTGCTCCTAACTCTGAAAATGGTTGATCTAAAGTTAGTGGCAACTCGGAATTTTCTAGTACTTCAGCATCATTGCTGGTTGCTCCTAACTCTGAAAATGGTTGATCCAATGCAAAAGGATCATGACCGAAATCTATTGAGTTATCTGGTAGCTTGTCAAGATTAATACTATCTAAATCACTTATAAAAGGATTACTCAAAGACATATCTTCAAGCGAGTCTTGAGATGCTTCATAGTCACCAAACGATTTCAAATCAAAGTTGGCGTTATCCAAGTCTCTCATAACTCCTAAATCTAGTAAATCTGCTTCATCCATTACCAGACCATTAGACTCCAGATGATTTCTCTGTTGATTAGTCTCAACGGTGGATTCATCTTCACCAAAGGCTTCAAAGTATTGTTTAATACTTTCTAGGTAGTTAGTTGCAGAACCTAAAATTTCTTGATCATCTGTCAAATGGAACACCTGCTCATATTCTGCTTGGGCAATGTCGAACTGCTGCAAAACATAGTAAATGTGACCCCGCAACAGATGAGAATTGGGTTCATCTGGTAAACTATGCACCGCTTGGTCTATTAAAGTAGCGGCTAATTTATAATTTCCTTCTGTATAGGCTGTTAGTGCCTGCTGATATTTTGAATTACGATCATCTATATTTGCTGCCATATCCTCCCTCCCGACTTCAACCTGCCCACCTAGCACTCCGCAAAATTGCTGTTTGATCAATCAATCTTAGATACTTATTATTTTCAGTATCTATCCATTCTCCCCTGAGAAAAGGAGCCATCGTATCTGGTACATTATTGGCTGGCATTAGATACTGTACATCAAGCCAACCCATACCACATATTTGTTCTACTCCTAAGCCTACTATTGTGTCTTGATCTTCAATAGCAATTACTGGTATCTCCGACCTATCCGTGTTTAATGGAGTGGCATCTCCCAGAAATTGACCTAAATCTGCTACCCAAATTAATCGACCTCGTAAATTTAGAGTACCCAAAAGCAGTGGAGAAGTATTAGGAATCGGGGTGATCCGATCAGGACTGAGTTCGATGACTTCCCTGATCCCAGTTGCCGGTAATGCAAACTCCTGTTGTGAAGGAATATAAAATCTTAAATGTAACTCGCCTTTTGGGTCTATGGCTTGTGCCACGTTAACGCTATCAGGACTTTCTAGTTGTAATTCTGGGCTAAATTGGTCTGGACTGCTGCCACTTAAAAAGTCTGGTTTGCTGACCATTTTGTTATCATCCTTATCCTCGCAGTAATTGTTTGACTGTTCCTACCAACTCAGTTGGTTGAAACGGTTTGGCTATATAAGCGTCTGCTCCTTGTCTCATTCCCCAGTAGCGATCAAATTCTTCTCCTTTGGAAGAACAGATGACTACGGGGACATTTTGGGTTTTGGGATCGGATTTTAACCGCCGACAAAGTTCGTACTTTGCCATTTTTGTGACCAAAGGCGTAATTTCTAAACTGGTGAGTTGGGGAACAAGTGCTGTCCCTAAATCGAAAATGAAACTGCCTTGGTGTAAGCTCAACAGATCAAACAGTGTCTCATGTACCAAGCCATAAATAATATTCCTATCTTGCCCAAATTGACACCCAACGACAACAACAATCCCAAGCACTGCAAAAGCTAGAAAGTGAGCAAGTCCTAAGTTGACAATTTCATAGACAAAACTATACTTATATTGACAAAAATCAATATATTTTTAGGAAAAAATCAACTACTTGATATATAATACGGTGATATCAAGTATTGAATTGAGACTATTGCCGACGCGAAAACCAAGCAATGATGGTGGTAGTCTTTTTCAGAAACTTAATTGGAACACAATCGCGTCTGGCTAAGGCGTGAAAGTCTACTGAGGGATAACTGCTCCCATGCTCCCGTTGAAGTAGAAAGTAAAGTCTAGTTTTGTCTAGGTTTTATATAGCAGATTCAGCAACTGAGTGCTGATATTGAAAGCAAGCAAGGGGAAATAGAACATCAAACCCATGAGTTAGAGTCTCAGCGTCAAGAAATTAAATCACTGGAAGCACAATTACTGAACTTGCAAACTACAACTGCTGAATGTTGGGGTAAGGTCAATCTTTATCAAGAAGCTTTACAACCTATTCAGGATTGTTTGGATGGTTTACGGGATAAGCTACAAGCTGTTTCTGAATCTGTAAATCATGTTCAAGAAAGTGGTGATTCTCAACTTCAGACTATTACCCAGATGCGTCAGACTATTAAAAGTTTGATTCCTCAATTGGATTTGTTAGCTTCTTAGAAAGGATGAGGATGAAAATCTCACTCATCCTTGCTTCTTGATTATACATATCCACTCACCTTGTACTTGAGCGATCGCTCCACCGGGAAAAGGATCAGTTTGAGAACGGTTGGGTGCTGTAATTAAAGCTGTGATTTTTTCAATGTGTTCAAAGTTGGGAGCATCAGGTAATATTTCCTGTAATACCTGACGCATCACCCGACGTTGCAAAGCTAGGGGTTGTTTTTTTAAAAGATGACGATTAAGTTGTAAATCTTCTTTCTCACCCTTTACTGAGGCTTCTAACCGCAATTGACGGGCTGTTTGTTCTAGATATTCTACCTCTGCTTGCAGTAGTTCTGCTGTTTGTGCTAGGTGAGATTCTACTTGGGGGTTGAAATTTTGCTTGAGATATGGTAAAAGTTCGTTACGTATGCGATTACGAGCATATTGTAAATTTTGATTTGTGGAATCTTCCCAAATTGGTAAATTAAAATCCTGACAAAATTGCTCAGTTTGGGTGCGAGTAACTTCTAAAAGTGGACGTACTAGGGTAATATTGTCAGTCATTGGACGTTGCCAAGTTAAAGCTTGTAAACCGTCAGCACCAGTACCGCGCATAAGGTTGTAGAGTAAAGTTTCCGCGCGATCGCTGGCTGTATGTCCAGTAATGATATATTGATAATTATATGTTTGGGCAATATTCGTTAAAACCTGATAACGCCAATTTCTAGCTGTAGCTTCACTATTAACAGGATTTATAGCTGTTTCTAAATAAAAAGGTATATTCCAAGTTTGTGCTAAATTTTGGACATGATCCGCATTAGCTGGAGAGTCAGAACGCCAACGATGATCACAATGGGCTATAGCTAGATTCCATCCCCATTTAGGTTGTAAATCTAATAATAATTTAATTAAGCACAAAGAATCTTGACCACCGGAAACTGCGACTAATAGATTTTGGTGACGCTCAAATAAATGACGAGCGCGGATAGTACGATGTATTTGGGCGTGGAGAGGAGTCCATAAGCTCATTTTTCTGTTGCTGCTAGTGCATGATTTTAGTTGACAAGGATAGATTGAAATTCATAAGTTTAATGATCACAAATTATAATAAATATTTAATCAAAGGTAAAAAGAGAAACCCACCAATTACACAGACGACAACTAAGAAAAACACTTTCCAGCCTAGCGTTAATATATTTACCATAGCTAGTAAAGTCAAGAAAACTAGATTGAGAGCAAAACTTAAAAAAACAATTGGTACAGGAAATAAAGTTGGCTTATTATCTGCTGCAATTTCTTTGATTTCCTGTAAAATTTCCTGAGTATTTCTTGGTCTGTCTCGTGGTTGATGCTCTATTAAATCATCAATTAAATCTTTAAATTCTTCAGAAATTTCTGGAGCTTCATCTCGCCATAATAACTTTGAAGTTCTTGGTTCTAGTTGCAAGTTTCCATTTCCAGGATAAATTCCAGTTAGTAAATGAACAAAAGTACGACCCAAAGAAAAAAAATCAGATTGATAAGTTACCCCTATGCCATTTTCTTGTTCTGGTGAACAATAACCAGGTGTGCCAATTTGTGTACCAGGAATAGTTTGCTTTTGAGTTTTTTGAGTAGCTTCTTTAACAATCCCAAAATCAATTAATACTAATTGACCATCAGGTTTTAACATAATGTTATCTGGCTTAATATCCCGATGTAAATAGTTTTGACTATGAACATGATCTAAAATATCAATTAGTTGTTTTAGCCATTCAATAGCTAGTTTGGTGTTAGGAATTTTTTGATTTTGTTTTAGCCATTCACCTAAATCCTGTCCAGCGATTTTCTCCATTACTAACCCATGTAAAATTTCCTGGGTGTGAATACAACGAAATTTGAGATAACCATCCACTTTCACCTTGGGAATTCCTGGATGATTTAATTTTTTCAATACATCATATTCTTGTTCAAAAAGTTCCACAACTTTCGGATTGCTAGAATTTCCGAACCTTAAAACCTTAATGACTTTATGATCACCCATTAAGCTATCTTCTACCTCAAAGGTCTTACCAAAATTCCCATCTCCTAATTCTTGAAGTACATGATAACGATTGCTAATAATATCTCCTGTTTCGATCATAATTATCTCTCCTTTCGGTTAATAAAATATGGGTTGATTTTAAGATTTTAGCATTATATATGGGAGCATCCCAAATGTGTAAATTTGTGTAAATTTATTTTGATCTAACGAACTTAAATGTTCCAAGGGACTGATATGATTGAACCGCAAAGGGCGCAAAGGACACAAAGGTAAGAGAGTTTAAGAGATTTTTTAGTGTTGCTGCTGTCATTTTTTCAAAATTGGGATGCTTCCTGATCTAGACACTTTAAATCTGATACATTATAGTTAATCGGTACAAACATAGCCCCATAGGTAGAACATTGAGTAGGTACAACACGGACTATTTGAGAAATATTTTCTTTCCTATCTCCATCCTGATCAAAAGAAATAGTACCCGAAGCACCTCCTATAACCTGTAGACTTCTTAAATGCTGCTGTATATCTAATCTTTGTTTTTGCAAAGAATCGTTGATATTTAGTTTTTCCAGAGCTTTTGTCAACACCAAAGTAGCATCATGAGACATGGCAGTTTGAGCATCTATCTTACCTGTTCCCCAAAGGTTTTGGGCTTTGGTAATAACCTCCTGATTAGGAGCAGTTAAAGAATGCCAAGGAATGAATATTAAAAGATTTTTGACAAGATTTCTGCGATTGAGTATTTGAGGATCATATAAAACCCACAGTCCTCCCATCGGTAATTGATTTTCATTAACATCAATGATACTTAAAGTATTTTTGAAAGAGAGAGAATTAACATGACCATCGGGAATAAGAATAAGTGCTTTAGCTCGTTGTTTTTTAACTTCATTTAATATCTTATTAGGAATAAAGTTAGGTTGAGATATATCTATTGCAATTATCTTATTTGCATCCAATTGCTTCCGAAATTCTTCCAAAGCAGATTTGCTATAAGTGCTACTTGGTGTGTAGAAAATAGCTACTTTTTCTTCCTTAGCTAATTTAGCTAATTGCCATTTTTTAATCAGTAGAGTAGTCTGAACTTTAACGCTATTAACAGTGCGAAAGAAAAAATTATCTGGATATGTATTACCAGCTAAAATATCTGATCGCAGAGCAGTAGAAGCAGGAGAAATAAAAACTATTTGATGCTTGTGATAAACTGGTAAAGCGGCTTTAGTGAGTTCAGAGGCATAATGTCCAATAACTGCAACTATGTCTTTTTTAGAGAGTATATCTTCAGCTAATTTATTCACAGTGTTTGGGTTATTTTTATCATTAACAATGATAATTTTTAGACCTGGATATTTAGGATTTTTGTTAAATTCTTCCTGAACTTG
Source organism: Sphaerospermopsis sp. FACHB-1194 (assembly GCF_014696235.1). Classification (NCBI taxonomy): domain Bacteria; kingdom Bacillati; phylum Cyanobacteriota; class Cyanophyceae; order Nostocales; family Aphanizomenonaceae; genus Sphaerospermopsis; species Sphaerospermopsis sp. FACHB-1194. The sequence continues at coordinate 12,997 of NZ_JACJPU010000069.1, forward strand.
TGCAGCACCTCTTAACAGAGCTTTTGCTATACCTTCAGAGTTTCCATTAATAGGAACTGCCACAGCAATAGTGTAACTTTTTTCACTAGTGATTTTTTCCTGTTGCATCAATTTGGCATTATTAAGGTAGATCAAAATTTCCGGGTTATTTGGATCTGTATTTCTCTTTTGAGTAAAATAATTAACAGCTTTTTGCCAGTTACCTGCATGAAAATATGAAAATTTCTCTTGTGTAAATAAACTTTCCTCACCACAAGATAAATTGTCAGATAATTTAAAGTTGTTACACCAAGTATTATAAAAATAATAATTATATAACCCAATAAATAAATTATCTTGAGGATGAATAATCCAATATCCCCAAACAGTAAAACTTAATATCAAGATTAAAAATGTTATTTTAGCCCTGATGGTGTATTGACGGAAGTTTTTGCGGATTTTTTTCATGTAATCAACCTTTACAATCAGTTATAACGTCTTTTAATATATTTTTTAATTAAAGGATTCAGAACCCAAAGAATTTTACCTCCTGCTAATATATCAGCCTTTTCAAGCAAACGCACTTGCCATAAATTATCTATCGCTTGACTAATTTCTCCTTTAAAGGGGAAAATTTGAGATATTTGAGCAATTAATAGTGGTTCTGTCGCTATCGCTAATTGTTGCATAATTTGAATTTCTAAGTTTGTTAAATTAAAAAAAAGTTTATCAAGTAATCCCATGATCACATCAGGTATATAAATTGTTCCTTCCAAAAATTCATAAATTTGTCCATCGTGAATATTTTTAATTGGTTCAGAAGCCAGAATTAAAGCTAATGGATGTCCTTTGTATGTGTCAATTAGTTGTTCTATTCCTGAATTGACAATTCCCAAATCTGTCAATAGGTTTTTAGCATCTTGAATTTGTAAACCGCATAATGAAAGTTCCTTAATTTGTTGTCTATTGACAAATAAATTCATTACTCTTGGTCTTTGTATACTGGTAAAAACCAAGCAGCTATTATGTGCTAAATCTCCAATTTTTCTTAGTAATAAATCATAATTTTCCGGTAATTCACTATTTCCCATCACTCCTTCCCATTGATCAAATATTAATAAACAATGATGCTGATTTAATAAATTAATCAGATTTGTAATTCTTCTATTTATATTTGCTTCTGGATTATTTGTTGCCAAATAGCACTCTATATCAGTTAAAATTTCTGCTAAGGAAGGGGAATATTCAAGACTCTTCCAAATCACATAATCAAAATCATTTTTAACCTTTTCAACTAACTCCCTCACTAGCGCAGATTTACCAATCCCATTTATCCCCAAAACACCTACCACACGACAGTTTTCGGTAACTATCCATTTTTGTAAATCAGACAGTTCTTGTTGTCGTCCATAAAAATCACTTACATCTGGTGCTTCCAGCAAATTTATATGTGAATTTATCTGTGAATTTATCTGTGAATTTATCTGTGATATGTGCTTAGTGTTCTCTTCTGTGACAAGTTCTTTCTTTTCTTTTAAAAGTTCGTCTAGCACTAACCGACAATTTTTTTTATTTATATCTGTTCCTATGGTATCACCCAGTTTCTTGAATAATTGGGGACCTTTAATAATCATGATGGTACTGGGAGCATAATTGGGAATTTTCATCTTTTTGTATGGTTCACCGTGCAGAGAATATTCCAGAATTGCTTCTTCACAAGGATCTAAATCTAAATCTTGTTCTTTTTCGCGCTTTACCCAATCTTTAAATAGTTTGATTAACTCTTTCCCATCCATAGTCCAGTTTTCTTTCAAGCTCGTATTGTGGATTGTATCTTAATTTGCACTAACTTTATTAAATTTATTAACTTTATTAGTTTTATTAGTTTTATGAGCTTAAATACTGATAATTAGTTAGTGATGACAATTACATATAGTGATGAGATACTTTTTTGTGTAAGGACAAAAAAAGAGGTTGTTGTGGTTGCTCAATACTCATTCAGGAACTAAAGCTAGTTAGAACAAAGAGAAGTTTTACTGGTATCGTTGAAACTATAGTAGATCAGCAATATTGGGTAAATTTCTATACAATCTTCAGCACAAGATAATTTCGTTTTTTAGTTTGAAATCAAAGTTTACCTACACATGAAAAAAAACTGGTGTTATTTGCTATCTTTAATATCAGCTACTTTACTGACTACCTCTGTTCAAGCTGAGGAAGTTTCTAGGAAAGCCGCTGATCTCATGGCACAAAGTCCTTTATTACCTACTAACAAGCAGTCTAATTCATCTAATTTAGTAGCTCAGAATAGGGATGCTGATTTGTTTGATTCTAGTCAACCTGGAAGTAACTATTGGTATCTAAGTGGAAGTGTTGGTGGTGCTTTCCCAAATGATCTAAAAGCAGAAAACTCCGATCTCAGCGGTAGCTTAAACTTAGATTCTGCATTTCAATATAGCATAGCTGCTGGTTATCAGTGGAAAGATGCTCGCGCTGAACTAGAAGTTAGTAATGCTTCTTTTGGTGTTAATAAAGGTAATTTGAATAGTGACTCTTTTACAGCTACAGGTAATGTGAGTGCAACTACTGTACTGGTGAACGGCTACTATGATATCCCGACTGGCTCTAAATTTCGTCCCTACATTGGTGCTGGTATAGGTGTTGGTTTAATTAGCGGTAAGCTTGATGATATAGACCTTGGTATTGGCTCATCTTTTGCTTATCAAGGTAAAGTAGGTCTTCAATATGAAGTCGCCAAAAAAGGTAATGCTTTTGTTGAATTTAAATATTTGGGCATAAGCTCCTACAAAAATGATGCTGGTAGCGATATCAGCCCACCTAATTCCTATGGTGTGAGCGTTGGTTATCGACAAGGTTTTTAATCTTTAATTGCATATTGTAGGGTGCGTCTGATGCACTCTACAAACTTGATTCTATTCATTCAGTATATTTCAATTTTTCTCTTAAATCATCTAACGGTGAAGTTTCTTGATTTAATTTTGAATTATTATTCACAACTATTTCTTTGACTGTCGGTTCATCAGGTTCAAATTCTATGCAAACCCTGATTTTAACCTTTTTCCAACCATCACCAGGTCTGAGTACCTTTGCTTCCATACCTTCTGTAAACAGTTTTGCGTCTTGATCATCAGAACCTATATATTCTTTAATTACTTCTATTAATTCACTAGCTGTCATAGTTTTAGATACATCTAATCTGTCAAAATTTTCTGGATTCACAGAAATTACATCATTTTGGTTTAGCATTGCAAATTGATGACTCACAGATATTACCTTGAAATTCATCAAACCAAGTATATTAAAGAATATTATACGTTATAACTTCTCCTGAATTTTTCTTTGTATCTTTGCGCCTCTGCGCCTCTGCGTGAGATCAAAAAATATTCCCCCTCTCAACAGAAAGGAGGAATTAATGATCAAAACCTCAAAAGCTGAAAGCTGACTGCTGACAGCTAAAACTAGAAAAACCAACCGTAAGAATGTAAACCTTTACCCAAAAGATTCACACCTAAATAACAAATCCAAACTACAACAAAACCACCAGCAGCTAAAATTGCCGGTTTTCTACCTTGCCAACCGCGAGTAATTCTCGCATGAAGATAAGCAGCAAAAACTAACCAAGTAATTAAAGCCCAAGTTTCCTTTGGGTCCCAACTCCAATAAGAACCCCAAGCTTCATTAGCCCAAACACCACCGGCTATAATACCAATTGTGAGTAGGGGAAAACCCAAACCAATAACGCGATAACTAATATTATCTAGGGTTTCTGCTAGGGTAAGACGTTGAGGAGAAAGAATTTCCGCAGTAGCAACAGAGGTAATTTTTACCGCATCTAAAACAGCAGTACCATTCCCATTGTTATTACTTTCCAACCGGGAAAAACCATTATTTTCCGATGCAGGAGTTAGGGTTTCTGTGACTAATTCTTCAGCCTTGATAAGTTTGTAACCATTGGTGCGATAACCACCATTACCAAAAGAACTTCCTTGTAATTGAATGTTTTGGCCGCGAGTGACAATTAAGAAAGCGATCGCCAACAAAGAACCCACCATCAAAGCCGAATAACTCAACATCATCACACTGACGTGCATCATCAACCAATTCGACTTTAAAGCCGGTACTAAAGGTTCAGAAACCTGCATTTCTGAAGGTAAGGTTAAAGTAGCAAAAGCTGTAATTCCCATCGCTACAGGAGCAGTTACAACCCCCACTAACTTGCTACGACTCGTATTTTCAGCAATGAGATGGACAGCAGTAATTCCCCAAGTGAGGAAAAATAGAGACTCATAAAGATTGCTGAGAGGGAAATAACCAGCTTCAATCCATCTTGCCCCTAAAAGAGTAGCAATACACAAATTAGCGATCGCCATTCCAGCCGTCCCCAAAGCCGCAGTCACCGATAAACTCGGAAAAGCCGCCCCCACCCAATACACCAGCATAGTGCAGAACAAAACAGCAAAGGAGGCATTATCTAGCCAGTTCTGGAGTACAACCAGATTCATAAACAATTCTCTCCAGTAAATCAGTGATCAGTTATCAGTTATCAGTTATTTAACCCAAGTTGCTAGTTAAGAATAGGAGTCGTAGGGGCGAAGCATTCGGCCGACCAATGATCGATCAATTTTTGTCACAGCCTATTTTCCTGTAAGGGCGAAGCATTCGTCCGACCAATGATCAATTTTATGAAAAGGCTATTTTCCGAATGCCTGTCTGCCGACAGGCAGGCTTCGCCCCTACTTCGCCCCTACTTCGCCCGTACAGGAGTCAGGATAAAGAATCAATTATGATGGTATTCCCTGGTTTTTTCCTGTATATTTCTCCTTTTCACTTCTATTTGAGAGCCTTTCTTGCATAACTAGCAACTTACGTTAGTTATCAGTTCCAGTTAGAGAATTAATTTAACTCAAACTCTGATACTTTGTACTGAAAGCATTCCAACTATCCTGATTTGATCCTATCTAGTTTTGGTGATAGTTGATAGTTGATAGTTGACAGTTGATAGTTGACAGTTGATTGGGAAACATAAAATTGATTACCCAGTCCCCAGTCCCCAGTCCCCAGTCCCCAGTCCCCAGTCCCCAGTCCCCAGTCCCCAGTCCCCAGTCCCCAGTCCCCAGTCCCCAGTCCCCAGTCCCCAGTCACCTATCACCCTTTTTCAGTTCCAGAAAAATGTCATATTGTTGACTACGATTATCTTTGACAGCAGTTGTCACCCCAACAGTGTGTATTGCTGCTAGTAATGCTTGTTGACTGGGAGATGCAGTATTGAAAGTAAAACTTTTAACCGCCCGTTCCATATCTAAGAAAAATTGTCCTTTGGGTGGATTAAGTTCAGAGGGAACTGTTTGTTGAAAAGGGCGAGTGCTGGCTAGTGTGTTGTTGGGTTTAGGAACAATTGTATCACTGACAGGAGCGCCCAAAACGAAGAAAAGCACATCTTCATCTAACCAACCATGAGTAGCAGTTAAAGTCCCAAAAGGTGAAATCCAGTTCACAACAGGTTTACCCGCCACAGTACCAGGCTCGACTTTAAACTGATATTGATTTTTCACTACTTCATCGAGATTTTGTAAAGCAGTTTCCGCAGATTGGCGTAAATTTCCCTGAGCATCACTAGCCTTAATCATAAACACTAAACCAGCCCGAAAATTATCAGGTGCTGCATCTTTTGGCGTATTAGGAATTACAGCAACTGAAAATTCCCCTTTCATCCAACTGAGTAAATCTTTTTCTAAATCCAAATTTGTCAAAGATTTTACACTCTGTCGCAGTTTTTCCGGCTTGATAGGTGACAAAGGATTTCCTTTAGAAGTAGAAACATAGTCTGTCCACAAACGCTGTAAGTTACTGCCAGTCAACATCATTAAAGTTTCGCTGGGAAGGCGATTTTGCATACTGCCAGCTTTATTTTCTACTGCCAGCACGCGCTTACTATTGGGGTTTAACCAAGAAACCCCCTTTAACCTAATTCCTTGTGGTTCTAAGGTAATATTTCCCGCCACACCTTGGTTATTTTGAAGTTGCGTCAGTACCTGAGCGGGTAAACGTCGATTAGGAGCCGCTGCTGCTATTTTGGCAGCTATTGGTACATTGATATAAAATTGAGCAAAAGGTTTATAACTGCTTGTTTTTGAGAAGTTTGTGGCAAAGCCTTCTAATGTTGCCAAAGAAGCTTGATTTTTATAGGCATCAATTGTTCTTTCTGTGGTTTTAGCATTATCTGTAATCACGATAAAATGCTGATCTATTAATGCAGCCGAAAGCTTTTGTCCAGCTTGTTCTTGGGTTTGTTTAATCGTGATGCCTTGATAAGTGCGCTCAATCCATTTACCTTGTTTCAATGATTTAGGTTGTGCCAAAATACTTTTGGCAGTTTCGGGATTTTTGATTGGTAAAATCATCACCATTGACTGTTCATAAATCTCAGCATCAGTGGCTACTTGTTTAGATGTTTTATTCTCTAATGAAGGAGCTAAAACAGCGATCGTAACTTCATCCCCTACCCAGGGTTGAATATCTTTCTCGAAGTTATAACCATTGTTAGTTAACAAGCGTTGTTGCAACTTGATTAAATTTTTATCCAGTGCTTTTTGAGTTTCTGGTGTCCCAAACTCCCTTAACTTTTTCCATTGTTGAGTATCTGTTGTCAAGGAAACTGCAAACAAAGCATCTTGAGGAATAATATTTGCACCCACTGGCAAATTTCTAGATAATGGTTGTCCTTGGGTGAAAAACCAATATGCAGCACTTCCAGCACCAATCAATAACCCAGCAGTTGACAGGGTTACGATTAAAGACGGTTTCTTTTTTTTCTTGATCACACTAGACACAATAGGTAGTGCCATTACAAGTTATACCTATAAATAATTGCGAACAAATTACTGATTTGATGTTTTGAATCAAACCAAGCTCATTTAATCTCGCTCAGATTCCCCACTTCTTGAAGAATTAGGGAATCTTATTGTTAACGAGAAGAAAAACAGTAAGTTATTGTTGATAGATATTTTATTGAACTTGTTTTGTCAAATTCCCAATGGAATCTTGTTGAAATTAATTTGCATCTTGAGTGAGATGTCATTCCAATACGGTGGGATAGTTATCCTAATTCAATCATTACTACCACTCAACTGTGTCTGACCTAAATATTTAGTTAAATAAGGCGAAAAAACTTCATAAATTAAGGTGAGTGGTTGTCCATGATGCCAAAACAAATAATGGCGACCCCAAAATGGTCCAGCTTGCTCAAATCCTAACTCTAAGGCTTCTGAGTAACCACAATAAATTCCGCGAATATCTCTATACAATTCTGTACGGATACGGGCTAAACTTGCCCAAATTGGTAAAGACCGATTTTGCAAAAATTCATCTACATGACTCGCTTCCCACCAAGAAGTAGCATAACCCAATCTTTTACCGGAAGCAGTCCGCAGCCATACCTGTCGCCGCAGTCTTGGACCTGGTACGGCTTCAATTAAGCTAGGGGCGTTATCTGAAATATTGCCAATTAAAGACATATCTATTACGTCTACTTCTGTGGGTTCACAAGTGAGTAATTGTAAATGTCTGGTTGGAGAACCATCACCTAAAAGTAGTAATTGCCAAGCAGGTGCTAACTGAGTGTGAGGTAAACCTTTTTGAATTTCCTCTCCTTCACCTTGCCAAATAGGTTTTAAACGATGCCAAGCGGTTGGCAGTGTAGTGGTTGTGGGCGTAACTATAGTAGTCAATTTTATTTACAAAACTTCACCTATCTCTATAAAAGCACAATCAGAGAATTATGTCAGTTGCGTAAATCCTGATTTCAGCATATACAATATGGAAAAAAGACTGAATTAAATACGATATTTTATGATTAACCTAGAAAATATTCACCCACTCACAGACTTCAAACGCAACGTCAAACAGTTTATCGAACACATCAAAGCTACAAAATCTCCTCTCGTTCTCACTGTTAACGGTAAAGCAGAAATTGTCATTCAAGATGTGGCTAGTTTTCAACAAACTCAAGAACGTTTACAGCTTGCAGAGTCAGAATTGCAAAAGCTAAAGTTTGAAGCATTGAAACGGGATGTAGCTTTAGGTGCGGAACAGTTAAAAAATGGAGAATACAGCGAATATAACGATGAGTCTTTACCCCATTTGCTGGAAAAGATTAAAGCAAGAGGACAGGATCAGCTAGGTAAATAAAGAGTTACATGAATAGCTACAGACTTTCCAAACTAGCTGAACAAGATTTAGAAGATATATGGGTTTATATTGCCCAAAATAATCAAATCGCAGTAGATACAGAAATCGCTAAAATTCTCAATTGCTTCCCAAAGTTAGCTAAATTTCCTGGCATGGGTAGAAGCAGAGATGATTTGTTGCCAGAACTCAGAAGCTTTCCTGTTAAACCGTACATCGTATTTTACACAAAAATTGATGATGGGATTGAGCTTGTCCTAAGTTGACAATTTACTAGACAAACCTATATAAATGTATACAAAAATACAAGTATTTGACGTATACATGGAATAAGTTGACTAAAAAATTAGGCAAAATGTGTCAGAATTAAATAATAAAGTATAGTGTTGACATCAGCAAATGCTTTTATCCATCAAAACACAACTCAAGTTA